>CAYMFV010000038.1:0-13417 GCA_964389745.1 uncultured Planctomycetales bacterium
GGGGGGGGGGGGGGGGGGGGGGCCCTTCGGCCGGCGGCGCCGGGCCGGCCGGGAGGCCTACAGGGGGCCCGCCCGCCGGGCCCTGGGCCACGCCCGGGTCCTCCTGGCCGGCCGGCCCGAGCTGCCGGCCCTGCGGGAGTGGCTGGGATGAGCTCGGCCCTGCTCCTGGCCGCCGGCCTCGCCACCCGCCTGGGTGCCCTCCGGGAGGCCCATGCCAAGGCCTGCCTGCCCGTCGCCGGCACCACCCCCCTGGCCTTCCTCATCCGGCGCCTGGCGGCAGCCGGCGTCCGGGAGATCTGGGTCAACCTCCACTGGCAGGGCGCCGAGGTCCGGGCGGAGGCGGAGCGGGCGGCCCCCCCGGGGGTGGCGCTGCACTTCCTGGAGGAGCCACGCCTCCTGGGTACCGGTGGAACCCTGCTGGAGGTCACGGCCGCCCGGGGCGGGCGGCCGCCGGAGCTCGTGCTGAACGCCAAGATCCTCGTCGACCTGGACCTCGCCGCCGTCCTGGCCTCGCCGCCGGGAACCCTGGTGCTGTACCCGCCGGCGAGCCTGGAGGTCTTCGGCGGCTTCCGCCACGCCGGCGGCCGCGCCCGCGGCCTGCGCCCCAAGGGCCCTCCGGCCCGGGAGGCGGGCACCGCCGTCTACACCGGCGTCTGGCGGCCCCACCCGGCCTGGCTGGAGACCCTCCGGGCGGCCCGGGCGGCCCGTCCCGGGGAGGCCCTCTGCCTGGTCCGGGACGGCCTCCTGCCGGCCCTGGCGGCCGGTCGGGCCCGCCCCCCTGTGCTCCTCCACCACGGCCACTGGTGGGAGCTGAGCACCCCCGAGCGGCTGGCCGCGGCCCGGGCCGAACTGACGACGATGGGATTCCCGATTCCCGGCCCGTAGGCCCGCTGGTGGCACTCCGCCGCCCGCTTTTCCTTCCCCTGGGCGTAGGGTGTACAGTCGATGTCGAGGTCCCCCCAACCCCTGCGCGATTCTGAGCCATGCCGGATGCGATCTTCAACCAGTCCTGGACACCGATGCTCCGTGCCACGCACCCCCGCCCCGTCGCCGTCGTCCTCCTCCTGCTGGCCGCCTCCCTCCCGGGGCAGCTTCCTCCCATGGCCCCGGCCGGCGGCGATGCGCACACCCCGGCCGCTTCCCAGCCTCTCCGCGTCTACGCGGAGTTCGGCATCGGCATCGGGCGGAGCAACCTGGTGGTCGAGGACAGCCTGGGGCTGCCGCGGATCTACGCCGGGGCCAGCACCGAGGACTACTGGGGCAGGGACTACTGGTACGTCCTCCGCTTCGACCCGGCAACCGCTGCCTATCGCCACGAGTTCGTGTCGCCCCTCCAGGCGTCCAGCATTCGCAGGCTGGCCCTGGCGCGCCTCACGCCCGGAGCCCAGACCGTCCTGCTGGTCGCCCTCGAGAACGGCGACATCCTCATCCATGAACGCGAACGGAACGAGGAGGTTGGCCGGATCCGTACCTGGATCGCCGACCTGGCCGGTCTCTGGCCCGTGGACCTCGACGGGGACGGCGGGGACGAGCTCCTGGTGACGAGCGAGCGCGACTTCTACGTCTACTCCGGGGATGGGACCAGGCTCGTACACCGCTCCGGAATCGGCGGTGTGGACGTGATTGCCGGCCAGATGGATCGGGATCGGGAGCTGGAGGTCGCCCTGTCCTCCGGCAGGGTCCTGGATGCCGCCACCTGGACCACCGAGTGCTTCTGGCCGGGAGGATTCGGGTCCGACCTCGAGCTGTCGGACTTCGATGGTGACGGCATGGAGGAACTGATCTTCGCCGACGACGGCCGCGCCTGCAGCGCCTTCGACGTGGACACCTGCACCCTGAAGTGGTCCATCACGGTCGGACTGCCGGACGTGGTCCACGCCGTGGATCTGGACAGAGACGGCGTGGAGGAACTCCTCGTGGGCACCGAGGGATGGGGCGGCCTGACCTGCTACGACATGCGCACTCCGCGGCCGCTGTGGTCCATCAACAGCGGCCTCTCGGGCGTCGCCGGGCTGACGACGGCCGACGCCGATGGCGACGGCGAGCTCGAGATCCTCTGGGGCGCTGGTGTCACCTCCACGGGCTCCGACGCCTTCTTCGCCAGCGACTGGCAGACCCAGAGCCACGAGTGGGAGAGCCCCGACCTGGACGGCCCCTTCCTGGGACCGGCGCAGGGCGACGTGGACGGTGACGGGGAGCCCGAGGTGGTCACGGCCAGCACGACAACCGAGAGCGGCTACCAGTCCGGGCGGATCGTGGTCCTCGATGCCGACCTGCGCGTCGAGGCCATCTCCGCGGGCGTGATCGGCTTCCCCGAAGTCGGGATCGTCCATGACGTCCGCCTGCACGACGTGGACGGCGATCCGGAGATGGAGATCCTGATCGCCCTGGATGACAGCAGTGGCGGTGAGATCCACATCTACGACTACTTCCTCCCGGGCATCTTCTCGCGCTCCTGGACCGTCAGCACCCTGCCGACCCACACCCCCTTCCAGGTCGTCCAGGCCGGCGACGTCGACCTCGACGGCGACCTGGAGATCCTGGGGGGCACGGGCCTCGCAACCCGCGGGGACGCCCTGGAGCGCGTCTACGTGTACGACCATGCCTCGGGCCAGGAGGAATGGCACTCCAGGGAGCTCGAGGACACCGGGGACTGGATCGGGGCGCTGGAGGTCGCCGACACCGACGGCGACGGCATCCCCGAGATCCTCGCGATGAGCTTCCTGGGCAGGCTCTACGTGTTCGACGGCCGCAGTCACCGGCTGGAGGCGGAGATCCCCGGCCGCTTCACGAGCCTCGCCCTGACCCGGGACGGGGCGGGCCTGCCGGTCATCCTGCTCGGAGACGACTTCGGCTGGCTGGCGGCCTACGGCCACCGGGGCACCGGCTACCTTCGCCTGGGAGCCTGGCCCCTGGCGACCAGCCCGGTCGCCGGCGTGGCCGTCGGGCCCGACCTGGCCCTCCTCCTGGCCACCACCGGGCAGCTTCGGCTGTACCCGTCGCCGCAGGCGACTGGGCCGGTGTGGGAGAGCCCCTCCTACGACCCCCTCCTGGGACGGCACATGATCTTCCTTCCAGCCTGCGGGCGTCTCGTCACGGCCGGCCGCTACGCCGTCCTGGCCTTCGGCCAGCCCTGAGGGCCGCGCCCGCCCCGATCCCGCCGACCGGGAGGCCCGGCTCTCCAGCGTCGTCGCGACGAGGGCGACGTGGTCTCTTCCGCCCCTGGCGGAGGAACGGCCCAGCGCTTAGGGACTGGTTCCAGGAGCCCGCCGCGGCCTTTCCGGCTCCTGCCTCCCCAGAGCCCGCGTCCTGCTGGCTGGGATGGGGTCCCCGTTCCATGCTCCGCCCGCCCGCCGAGACCACCCTGCTGGGCCTCCCCGGGCCCCTCCTCCACGGCCTCCTCCTGGCCGCGGGGCTCGGCCTCTTCGCCTGGATCCTGACCCGGCGCCTGGCCCTGCTCCGCCGCGGAGCTCCGGATCCCCGCCTCGACCACCTCGGGACCCGCCTCCGGCGCCTCCTGGTGGTGGGCCTCGGCCAGGCCCGCCAGCCCCGCTACCCGGTGGCCGGGGTCCTGCACATCCTCCTCTTCGCCGGCTTCCTGCTCCTCTCGCTGCGCTCCCTTGCCCTCCTGGCCGAGGGCTTCCGGCCGGGCCTCCTGGACCCCGGGCCGGCCTACCTGGTCCTCAAGGACTGGACCGCCCTGGTGGTGCTCCTGGCCTGCGCCGCCGCCGCCCTGCGCCGGCTGCTCTGGCGCCCGGCCCGCTACCGGGACCGGACGGCCAGCCGGCACCACGGCGCCGAGGCCTACCTGGTCCTGGGCCTGATCGCCCTGCTGATGCTGGCCGACGCCCTCTACGAGGGCAGCGCCCGGGCGGCCGGGGAGGCCGGGCCGGCCCTGCCCCTGGCCGGGGCCGTCGCCGGGCTGCTCCGGGGCACCGGGCCCGACACTCTCCAGGCCCTGCACCTGGCGGGCTTCTGGGTCCATAACGCCGCCCTCCTCCTCTTCCTCTGCTTCCTGCCCCTGGGCAAGCACTTCCACGTCCTCACCGCCCTGCCCAATGTCCTCCTCTCCAAGCTGCCGCCCTCCGGCCGGGTCAAGCCCCCCCGCCACGACCAGCCCGACCTGGACCGCCTCGAACGCCTGGGCGTCGGCCGCCTCGAGGACTTCACCTGGAAGCACCTCCTCGACTTCTACTCCTGCACCGACTGCGGCCGCTGCTCGGACCACTGCCCGGCCTACGCCACCGGCACCCCTCTGTCCCCCCGGCAGCTGAGCATCCGCTGCCGGGACGCCGCCTACGCCGCCTGGCCCGTCTTCGGCCGGCCCCGGCCCGCCCCCCCCCTGATGGAGGGGATCCTGGAGGAGGAGGCCATCTGGTCCTGCACCACCTGCGGCGCCTGCGAGGAGGCCTGCCCGGTCCTGATCGAGTACGTGGACAAGATCGTCGACCTGCGCCGGCACCTGGTCGAGGAGGGCCGCATCCCCCGGGGCCTGCAGAAGCCCCTGGCCGCCCTGGAGCAGCGGGGCAACCCCTACGGCAAGCCCGCTCGCCAGCGGGCGGCCTGGCTCCAGGGAGGGGACGGCGACGCCGGCCAGGAGGCGCCGGCCCGGATCCTGGGGCCGGAGGAGGAGACGGAGCTCCTCCTCTTCCCGGACAGCGCCGTCGCCTACGACCCCCGGCTCCAGGACATCGCTCGGGCCACGGCGGCCCTCCTGGCCCGGGCCGGCCGGGAGGTCGGCGTCCTCGGCGCCGACGAGGCCGACTCCGGCCACGATGTCCGCCGGGTTGGCGAGGAGGGGCTCTTCCAGGAGCTCCGGGAGCGCAACCGGGAGGCCCTGGCGGCCCGGCGCTTCCAGGCGGTGGTCACCCCGGACCCCCACGCCTGGAACGCCCTGCGCCACGACTACGGCCTGGAGGCCCCCGTGCGCCACCACAGCCAGATCCTGGCCGAGCTCCTGGCCGCCGGCCGGCTGCGCCCCGGCGCCCTGGAGCTCCCCGGACCCGTGGTCTTCCACGATCCCTGCTTCCTGGGCCGCCACAACGACGAGTACGCGGCGCCCCGGGCGGTCCTCCAGGCGATTCCCGGCCTGCATCTCGTGGAGATGGAGCGCTGCCGGAACCGCTCCTTCTGCTGCGGCGGTGGTTCCCTCTACCTCTTCCACGAGGCGCCAGGGGAGCGGCGGATGGGCGAGCTCCGGGTGGAGATGGCCCTGGCCACTGGCGCCCGTACCCTGGTCACCGCCTGCCCCTTCTGCCTCCTCAATCTCGAGGACGCCGTCAAGACGCAGGGCGTCGAGGAACGCCTGGAGGTGGTGGACCTGGCCGTCCTCCTGGAGCGGGCGACCGGGGGCGCCTCCCCCCCCCCTGAGAACGCGGAGTGAGCAGCATGGACATCCTCGTGTGCGTGAAACGGGTGCCCGAGACCGCCGAGGCGGAGCTCGTGCCGGCCCGGGACGGTCGCTCCCTGGACGAGGCCGACCTGGCCTGGGAGATGAACGAGTGGGACCGGGTGGCCGTGGAGGCCGCCGTGCGCCTGCAGGAGGAGCACGGCGCCCGGGTCACGGCCCTGACCGTTGGCGGCGAGGAGGACGAGGAGGTCCTCCGCCGGGCCCTGGCCATGGGCTGCGACGAGGCCCTGCGCCTCTGGGATCCGGCCTTCGCCGGCGCCGACGCCTGGCGCACCGCCCGCATCCTGGCCGCGGCGATGGCGGCCCGGCCCCACGACCTGGTCCTCACCGGCGCCGTCTCCGCCGACTGGAACCAGGGCCAGACCGGCGGCTTCCTGGCCGCCCTCCTGGACCTGCCGATGGTGGCCCTGGCCACCGGCCTGGAGCTGGCCGAAGGTGGCCTCAGGGTCCGCCACGAGGTGGAGGACGGCCTCGAGCGGGTCGTCTCCCTGCCCCTGCCGGCCCTGGTCACGGTGCAGACCGGCCTGGCCGAGCCCCGCTACGTCTCCATCCGGGGCATCCGCCGGGTGGCGGGGATCGAGATCCCGGTGCGGGACGCCGCCGCCCTGGGTCTGGCACCCGAGGAAGCGGGCCCCGGCAACGAGCGGGTCGCCCTGGAGGAGCTCCTGCTGCCGCCGCAGGGGGGGGGAGCCGAGATCCTGGAGGGCCGTCCCGAGGAAGTGGTTGAGGCCCTGGTGCAGAAGCTGCACGAGCACGGAGCGCTGTGATGGAGAAGGTCCTGGTGATCGTCGAGGGTGCCGGGGAGGGCGCCCGGGAGCTGGCTGCCGCCGCCCGCAGCCTGGACCCGGACCGGGTCGAGGCCCTGTGGTGCATCCACGAGCCCCTCGCCGAGGCCGTGGCCGAGCTGGCCCGGAGCTACGACGCCGTCCACCTCCTGGAGGACCCGGCCTTCCAGGTCTTCGACGGCGACCTGGCGGCCCGGGCCGCCGCCGCCTGGCTGGCAGCGGATCCGGCCGAAGCCGTCCTCCTGGCCCACACCAACCTGGGCCTCGAGCTGGCTCCGGGCCTGGCCGCCCGCCTGGAGGTGCCGATGCTCGCCGACTGCCTGGAACTGGAACTCCGGGACGGCCGGGTCCTGGCCACCCGGGCGGTGTACGGCGGCAAGCTCCACGCCCGGGTCGCCGCCCGGCCCGGCGCCCGGGGCTGGCTGGCGACCCTTCGTCCCGGGGCGTGGCAGGCCCCCGAAGCCGAGGACGACCGGGGCGGCGAGATCCGGCACCATCCCCTGCCGGAGGGCCTCGCGCCCCGGCGGCAGTACCTGGAGACCGTGGCCCCCGAGCCCGGGGCCGTGGACATCACCCAGGCCGAGGTCCTGGTCGCCGTCGGCCGGGGCATCGAGGAGGAGGAGAACCTGGAGCTGGTCCGGCCCCTGGTGGCGGCCCTGGGGGCGGAGCTGGCCTGCACCCGGCCGGTGGTGGACCGGGGCTGGCTGGAGAAGAGTCGCCAGGTGGGCACCTCCGGCCGCACCGTGCGCCCGAAGGCCTACCTGGCCCTGGGCATCAGCGGCTCCTTCCAGCACCTGGGCGGCCTCCAGGGCCGCCCCTTCCTGGCGGCCATCAACAAGGACCCGAAGGCACCGATCTTCGCCGTGGCCGACGTGGGCATCGTCGGTGACGTCCTGGAGCTGGTGCCCCTGCTCACCGACAAGATCCGGGAACGCAAGGAGTGAACCATGGACTTCCGCCTCGACAAGGCCCAGCTCGACATCCAGAAGGCGGCCCGGGACTTCGCCCGGGGGGAGTTCGACCGGGAGCTCGCCCACGAGCTGGAGCGCCGCCACGAGTACCCCCGGGAGATCTGGCAGAAGGCCTGCCAGGAGGGCTTCATCGGCCTGCACTTTCCCGAGGAGTACGGCGGGTCGGGCTTCGGCGTCCTGGAGAACGCCCTGGTGGTGGAGGAGTTCTGCCGCCAGGACTCGGGCATCGGCGCCGCCCTGATGACCGCCCACTTCGCCTCGGAGAACATCCTCCACTACGGCACGGAGGAGCAGAAGCGCCGCTGGCTGCCGGAGGTGACCGAGGGGCGCATGGTCTCCGCCGGCGCCTTCACCGAGCCCGGCCACGGCAGCGACATCACCTGCCTGGACACCACCGCCGTCCGGGACGGCGAGGAGTGGGTCCTGAACGGCGTCAAGACCTTCATCACCAACGCCGGCCTGGCCGGCTTCTACGTGGTCCTGGCCCAGACCGACCCCGAGGCCAGGCACCGGGGCCAGAGCATGTTCATCGTCCCCGCCGACACTCCGGGCATCGAGGTGGCCCCGGTGGGCGAGAAGATGGGCATCCGCATGATTCCCACCGGCGAGGTCACCTTTCGGGACGTGCGCGTGCCCGCCGACAACCTCCTGGGCCAGGAGAACCGTGGCTTCTACCAGGTCCTCCAGTTCTTCGACGAGAGCCGCATCGAGGTCGCCGCCCAGGCCCTGGGCACCGCCCAGGGGGCCTTCGACCGGGCGCTGGCCTACATCAAGGGTCGGGAGCAGTTCGGCCGCAAGATCGCCTCCTTCCAGGCCATCCAGCACAAGGTGGCCGAGATGGCCACGCGCCTGGAGCTGACCCGGCTCCTCATCCACAAGGCCGCCTTGGTGGCCGATCAGGGCAAGGCCGACACCAAGCTCACGGCCATGGCCAAGTACTGGTCCGGCCGGGCCGCCGTGGAGGTGTGCAGCGAGGCCATCCAGCTCATGGGCGGCTACGGCTACATCGCCGAGTTCGACGTCGAGCGCTTCTACCGGGACGTGCGCATCACCGAAATCTACGAGGGCACTCGGGAGATCCAGCTCAACGTCATCGCCAACGCCATCATCGGCCGCCTGAAGTAGCCCCCCCCTAGACCAGGGCGGCGTCCGGGTCCTTGAGGACCCGGTTCGGGCCGGCCCGCCGGGTCACCCCCCGCTGGTCCAGGTACTCCAGGAGGGGCATCAGGTACTTGCGGGTGGTGGCAAAGCTGTCCCGGAGGCCCGGGATGTCCATGCCCCCCCCCTGGAGCTGGGCCACGACCGCCGCCCGGAGCTCCTCCACCGCCGCCCGGGCGAAGACCAGCTCCGCCGCCGGCCGCACCACCCGGCCCTGGTCCTGGAGGAGCTCCAGGGCGGCGCCCAGCTCGCTGTCGACAACGCCCAGCTCGGCGACCAGCTCCGCCAGCGACGGTGGCACCAGGCCCTTCGCCGCCAGGCACCCGGCCACCCGCTCGGCCAGGGCCGCCACCGCCGGCGGCGGCTCCGCCCCGACCAGCTCCCACTCGGTCCCGGGGCGCCGGCGCAGGCCCAGGGCCTCGAGGTCGGCGTCGCCGAGCTCCTCCAGGAGCCGGGCCTGGTCCCGGCCCAGGGTCGAGCGCAGGCCGGCGAGGGGGATGCGGAGCCGCTGGGGATGGCGCTCCCGCCAGCGGGCCACCGCCGCGGCCACCGCCCGGCCCACCTGCCCGGCCCGCCCCAGGCCCACGAAGCGCCCCCCCCCGGCGGCCCGGACCCGACCATTCCGAGCCGCCTCCTCCAGGGCCTCCCGGGCCGCCTCCGCACGCCAGCCGAGGTGGACCGCCACCGCCGCCGGGGTGCCGGCGCCGCCAGGCAGCAGCTCCAGGACCGCGGCCACCAGGTCCTCCTCCGGGCCGTTCAGGGCCCGCTCCAGGGCCAGGAGGGCCTCCCGCTCCCGCCGGTCCCGGCGGCGCAGGCGCCGCCGCCCCCAGGCCAGGAAACGGCCATGGGCCAGGTTGCGCCCCGGGCTCGGCCGGCGCAGGAGCAGGCGGTCACCGGCGGCCAGGACCAGGGGCTCGTCCAGCTCCAGCTCGCACAGCCAGCCGCCGGCCGGCGGCTCCGCCTTGCCCCCCCCCTCCCGGGCCTCGGGCGGGAGCCACAGCCGGGCCGGGACGGCGGCGGTGTGGGCCAGGACCTGGACCGGCATGCCGTGCCGGAGCCGGGGCGCCCCGGCCAGGGGAAGGGCCAGCGACCGGAGGAGGCGGCCTGTGGCCAGGCTGCCGGGAGCCGCCACGACGCTGCCCCGGTGACAAAGCGCCGGCTCCACCTCGGGCAGGTTCAGGGCGGTGCGCAGGCCCGGCCGGGCCGCCGCCGCCTGCCGGCCGTGCACCTGGATGCGCCGCACCCGGCTGCCGGCGCCGACTGGGAGCACCACCACCTGCTCCCCCTCCTGGAGCCGGCCAGCGGCGCAGACCCCGGTGACCACGGTGCCGGCGCCGTGCAGGACGAAGGCCCGCTGCACCGGCAGACGGAAGGCGAGGCGCGGGTCCTCCGCCCGGCGGGCAGCCAGGGCCACCTCCCGGAGGCGGGTCCGGAGCTCCTCCAGCCCCTCGCCGCTGTGGGCGCTGGCCGCCACCACCGGCACCTCCTGCCAGGCAGTCCCGGCCAGGAGGTCGGCCACCTCCGCCGCCACCAGCTCCCGGGTCTCGGCGTCGGCCAGGTCGGCCTTGGAGAGGACCACCAGGCCGTGGCGGACCCCCAGGAGCTGGAGGACCTCGAAGTGCTCCCGGGTCTGGGGCATGACCCCGTCGTCGCAGGCCACCACCAGCATGGCCGCGCCCATGCCCGTGGCCCCGGCCACCATCTTCCGGACCAGCTTCTCGTGGCCGGGGACGTCGACGAAACCGATCTCCAGGCCGTCGGCAAAGCGCAGCTCGGCGTAGCCCAGGTCCAGGGTGATGCCCCTTTCCCGCTCCTCCTGCCAGCGGTCGGGATGGGTACCGGTCAGGGCCTCGACCAGGGCGCTCTTGCCGTGGTCGATGTGGCCAGCGGTGCCGACCACCACCGGAAGGGGCTGCAACTCCTCCATGCCTACAATGCCGTCGGCATGGTAGCGACCGGGGCCCCCGTCCTCACCCTCGGCCGCGCCCTCCGGGCGCGCTACGGGCGAACTCTGCGCCGGCTGATGCTGGATCTCGGCGGCACCTGCCCGAACCGGGACGGCACCCTGGGCCGCGGCGGCTGCATCTACTGCGACCCGGCCGGCAGCGGCACCGGCGCCGCCCCCCGCCTCTCCCTGGAGGAGCAGTGGCGGCAGGGCCTGGCCCGGCTCCGCCGCCGGCTGCCGGAAGGGCCCTGCGCCATCGCCTACCTCCAGTCCTACAGCAACACCTGGCCCGATCTCCAGCCCCTGGCCCGGGCCGTGGAGTTCCTGGCCAACCAGGCCGAGGCGGCCCCCATCCTGGCGGTGGGCACCCGACCCGACTGCTTCGGCGAGGCGGCCGCCGACCTCCTGGCCGCGGCCAGGGACTCCTTCCAGGAGGTGTGGGTGGAGCTTGGTCTGGAGACGGCCGACGACCGGGTCCAGGTCCGCATCGGCCGCCACGACAGCCTCGCCTCCTTCCACGCCGCCTGCGACCGGGCCCGCCGCCACGGTCTCCGGGTCGTGGCCCACACCATCGCCGGGCTGCCCGGCGCCGCCGAGGACGACCTCCTGCAGCAGGTCCGGGAGTGCAATCGGGCCGGGGTGGCCGGCATCAAGTTCCACCAGCTCATGGTCCTGCGCCGGACCGTCCTGGCCACCTGGTGGCAGGAGGGCCGGGTCCGCCTCCTCAGCGCCCCGGAGTACGTCCAGAGGGTGGCCGACGCCCTGGAGGAGCTCCATCCGGCGGTGGTGGTGCACCGCCTCGTGGCCCAGGCGCCGGCGGCTGAGCTCCTGGCGCCCCGGGACTGGCCCGGGAAGGCGACGGTCCACGAGGCCATCCTGGCCGAGCTGCGCCGCCGCGGTCGCCGCCAGGGCCTGCGGGGGGGGGGATGGTGAGGGCGGCAGGACTCGAACCTGCAACCTACGGGTTAAAAGCCCGCTACTCTACCGATTGAGTTACGCCCCCAGGACGGGGCGGAAGCCCCGTCAGCCCTCCAGGATCTCCTTGGACTTGGCGTCCAGGATCTCCCCGATCTTCTTCTCGAAGTCCTTGAGGATCTCCTGGATCCTCTCCTTGGCCCGTTGCAGATCGTCGTCGGTGATGGCCGGATCCCGCTCCCGCTCCCGATGGGCGAGCTCCACATCCTTGAGGACGTCCCGGCGGACGTTGCGCATGCTCACCCGGGCCTCCTCGGCCAGGGCCTTGACCCGGCCGACCAGCTTCTTGCGCTGCTCCTCGGAGAGGGGGGGGATGCTGATGCGCAGAGCCTTGCCCTCAATGCTCGGGTTCAGCCCGAGGTCGGCGGCGAGGATGGCCCGCTCCACATCCTTCAGGCAGGACTGGTCGTAGGGCTTGACCAGCAGGGAACGGGGATCGGGGACCGTGATCGTGGCGAGCTGGTTGAGAAGCGTCTTGGTGCCGTAGTAGTCCACCCGGATGTTCTCCACCAGACCGGCGGAGGCGCGCCCGGTGCGGATGCCCCGGGTCTCGGCCAGGAAGTGGTCCACCGACTTCTGCATGCGCTCGGTGGCGTCGTCGAGGAAAGGCTGGATGGAGCTGGCCATGGTCGTCAGTTGTGGATGAATGTCCCGAGGTCCTCGCCCCGGGCCGCCCGCAGGACGCCGTCGGGTTCGTTCTGGTTGAAGACCACCAGGGGCAGGTCGTTCTCCCGGCACATCGCGAAGGCCGTCTGGTCCATGACCTGGAGGCGCTGCTGCAGGACCTCGTCGAAGGTGATGTCCCGGAAGAGGGTGGCATCCGGGTCCTTGCAGGGATCCCGGTCGTAGACGCCGTCCACCATGGTGGCCTTGAGGAGGACATCGCAGCCCAGCTCCACCGCCCGCTGGGCGGCGGCGGTGTCGGTGGTGAAGTAGGGGCTACCCAGGCCTCCCACCAGGACCACCACCCGGCCCTTCTCCAGGTGGCGCAGGGCCCGGCGGCGGATGAAGGGCTCGCACACCTTGTGCACGTCCAGGGCGGACATCACCCGGGTGGTGACCCCGTTGCCCTCGAGGAGATCGGAGAGTGCCAGGCCATTGATGACCGTCGCCAGCATGCCCATGTAGTCGCCGGTGGCCCGGCTCACCCCGCTTTCCTGGCGGGCACCCCGGAAGATGTTGCCGCCGCCGATGACGGTGGCCACCTGGATGCCGTCGCCGGTGAGGCGGTCGAGCTGGGCGGCCAGCTCCTGCACGCGACGGATGTCGAGGACGGTCTGGCCGGGAAGGGCGAAACCTTCGCCGCTCACCTTCAGGAGGATGCGCCGGAAGTCGCGACCGGCGGTCCGGGAGCGGGCGCCCTCCTTCATCGCCGTTCAGGCGCCGAGCTCGAAGCGGACGAAGCGGTTCACGCGGATGTTCTCGCCGACCTTGGCGATGAGCTCGCGGATCACGTCGCCCACCTTCAGGGAAGGATCCCGGATGAACTCCTGCTCCAGCAGCGCCCGCTCGGCCACGAACTTCTCCAGCCGACCCTGGACGATCTTCTCCCGGATGTTCTCGGGCTTGTTCTGGAGGTCCTCCTGCTCGAGGAGGATGCGTCGCTCCTTCTCGACCAGCTCCGCGGGGATGCCCTCCTTGTCCACGGCCAGGGGCGTGGGCACCGCGGCGGCCACGTGCATGGCCAGGTCCCGGAGCAGGCGCTCGAAGTCCTCGCCCCGGGCCACGAAGTCGGTCTCGCACGCCACCTCGAGGAGGACACCCACCTTCTGGTTGTGGTGGATGTAGGCGTAGACCCGACCTTCGGCCGTGTTCCGGCCGGCCTTCTTCTCGGCCGTCTTGAGACCCTTCTTGCGCAGGATCTCCAGGGCCTTCTCCTGGTCGCCACCGGCCTCGGCCAGGGCCTTCTTGCAGTCCATCATGCCGGCCCCGGTCTTGGCACGGAGCTCGGCCACCTCGCTGGCGGTGATCTGGGTCACGGTCGGATGCTCTGGTCCTGCTGGGAGAGGGAGACGGTTCCGGCAAAGGGCCCGAACCGTCCGGGTCTCACTGGCCGGCGTCCTCGGAGGAGGGGGCCGCCGGGCTCTCGGGAGCGGGTTCGGGAGCGGCCTCGGGGGTGGGGGCGGGCGGGGATGCCGGAGCCGCGGCCTCGGGCTTCTCCGGCTCGCCCTTC
>CAYMFV010000039.1:0-13416 GCA_964389745.1 uncultured Planctomycetales bacterium
TCCTCCAGCCAGGCCTTGCGGATGTGGACCTGGGTGGCGTCGTAGTTGGCGTAGACCCTGCGCACGGGAGAGGCCTGCCGCTCAGGAGGAGGCCGCCTGGGCCATGCGCTCCTGTCGCCGGGCCTTGAGTCGCTTCTCCCGTCGTTTCCGCCGCTTGCGCTTCTCGATCTTGTTGTACTGCTTGCCCATGGGTGTTCCGCCTGCCCGCGAGCGGCCGGCAGGGCTAGAAGGATAGCATGCCGCGGCGCCCCCCCTCCCCGCCCCTGCCCCTGGCGGTCTTCCGGCACCTCTTCGCCTCGGTGGCCGAGGAGATGGGGCTGGCCCTCCGGGAGAGCGCCGTCTCGCCGAACATCAAGGAGCGGCTCGACTTCTCCTGCGCCCTCCTGGACGGTGCGGGGGAGCTGGTGGCCCACGCCGCCCACATCCCGGTGCACCTGGGCAGCGCCTGCTTCACCGTGCCGGCGGTGCTGGCGGAGCTGGACCCCGGTCCCGGGGACGTGGTGGTCCTGAACGACCCGCACCGGGGCGGGACGCACCTCAACGACGTGACGGTGGTGGCGCCCCTCCACGCCGGCCGCCGGCGGCTGGGCTTCCTCCTCAACCGGGCCCACCACGCCGACATCGGCGGCGCCGAGCCCGGCAGCCTGGCCGGGGCCCGGGACCTCCACGGCGAGGGCCTGTGCCTGCCGCCGGTGCTGCTGTTCCGGGCCGGCCGGCCGGTGCCGGAGGTCTGGCGCATCTTCCAGGCCAACACCCGGGATCCCGAGGCCCGCCGGGCCGACCTCCAGGCCCAGTGCGCCGCCCTGCACCGGGGCGCCCGGCGCTTCGCCGAGCTCGAGGAGCGCTTCGGCAACCGGGTCCTGGTCCGGGCGATGGCCGATCTCCTGGATCACGGCGAGCACCTGACGGCGGCCGTGCTCCGCTCCTGGCCCCGGCGCGAGGTGAGAGCCGCCGACCACCTGGACGGCCCGGGCACGCCGCGCATCGCCTTGCGCCTCCGTGCCGGGGGGGGGCGGTTGCGGGTCGACTTCCGGGGGACCTCGCCCCAGGTGCCGGGCTCCTGGAACACCCACCGGGCGGTGACCACCAGCGCCCTCTTCTACGTCCTCCAGTCCCTGGCGCCGGCGGAGCTGCCGGAGACCAGCGGCACCCTGCGCTGCCTGGACCTGCGCCTGCCGCCGGGCTCCCTGGTGGACGCCCGCCATCCCGCCGGCGTGGCCGCGGGCAACGTCGAGACCAGCCAGCGGCTGGTGGACGTCCTCCTCCAGGCCCTGGAGCGGCTGCTCCCAGGCCGGGTGCCGGCCTGCAGCCAGGGGACGATGAACAACCTCACCTTCGGTGGCCGGCTTCCCGGAGCGGGGGAGTTCGTGCACTACGAGACCCTGGGCGGCGGGGCCGGGGGAGGTCCCGGCGGACCCGGCGCCGACGCCGTGCAGGTGCACATGACCAACACCCGGAACACCCCGGTGGAGGTCCTGGAGGCCGAGCTGCCGGTCCGGGTCCTGCGCCTGGCCTGCCGCCGGGGCAGCGGCGGCCGGGGCCGGCACGCGGGGGGGGAGGGGCTGGTGAAGGAGATCGAGTTCCTGGCGCCGGCCCGGGTGGCGTTGGTGGCCACCCGCCGGAACTCCGCCCCCCCCGGGGCCGCTGGCGGTGGGCCGGGGAAGCCGGGCCGGGACCGGGTCTGCCTGGCCGGCCGCTGGCACGGTCTCCGGCCCGGAGAGGCCCGGGCCGTGGCGCCCGGGGACCGGGTTCGGGTGGAGACGCCGGGCGGCGGCGGCTGGGGCCGGCCGCGCTAAGGTGAGCGGCCTTCCCGGTTCCGGAAAACCGCATGCGCCTGCACCGCCGCACCTTCCTCGCCTGCCTGCTGCTGGCCCTCCCGGCCTGCCAGCTCGCCCCCCATCGCCCGCCCGCCCTCGATCTCGATCCGCTCTTCGCCCTGGCGAGGGAGGTGCGCAACCCGGTGCCGTCTGGCCTGGCCTGGCTGGACGCCGGGCACTACCTGGTCCACGGCACGCCGCCGGGAGCCGCCGAGGGGGCTGAGCCGATGCTGCACCGGGTGGCCGTGGACGACGGTCGCTGGCAGCCCCTGTACGACGCCGGGGCCATGACCGCCGCTCTCGAGGCCCTGCCCGCCTTCGACCGGAAGGCCGCCGAGCGCTGGAGCCGGCGCAGCCGCTACACCTGGCTGCCCGACCACGCCGGCGTCCTCATCCGCCATGGTGGCGGTTTGCACGTCTACCGCTTCGCCGAGGACCGGGCGGTGACCATCCTGGCCGACACGCAAGGCGTCGTTGGCGAGACCTTGAGTCCCGACGGCAAGCGCCTGGCCTTCGTCCGGGACAACGACCTGTGGACCGTCTCCACCCTGGGCGGGGAGGAGCCGGTGCGGCTGACCACCGACGGCAGCGACACCTTGCTCAACGGTCGCCTGGACTGGGTCTACCAGGAGGAGATCTACGGCCGGGGCCAGTGGAACGCCTTCTGGTGGTCCCCCGATTCCCGGCGCCTCTGCTTCCTGCAGCTCGACGACGGCCCGGTGCCCGTCTTCCGGGTGGAGGACCATCTCCGGGACGACCGCTACGGCCACCTGGAGGAGTGGCGCTACCCGAAGGCCGGGGAGCCCAACCCCCTGGTCCGGGTCGGCCTGGTGGCAGCCACCGGCGGGCCGGTCGTCTGGGCCGACCTGGAGCGCTGGCCGGCGGCGGACCGGCTGGTGATGCACGTCTCCTGGACGCCGGATGCCCGGGAGGCCGTGCTGCAGGTGGCGAACCGCATCCAGACCAGGATCGACGTGGCCTTTGCCGACGCGGAGAGCGGCGCCACCCGGGTCGCCTTCGCCGAGCAGACCATGTCCTGGGCCGAGCCTTCGGAGCTGTACTGGCTGGACGACCAGGAGTTCCTGTGGCTGTCCGCCCGGGACGGCTGGCGGCACCTTTACCGCTACCGGCGCGACGGCACCCTCCGGGGCCGGGTCACCGCCGGCGAGTGGGAGATCGAGAGCCTCCTCGCCGTCGACCCGGTGGCCGGCCAGGTCTACGCCGTCACCGACGAGGCCGCGCCCACCGAGCGCCACCTCTGGCGCATCGCCCTCCAGGGGGGGGGGAGGGAGCGGCTCACCGGCATCCGCGGGACGCACCGGGTGCAGTTGTCCCCGGACCGGCGGCACTACCTGGACTCCTGGTCCAACGCCGGGGATCCCGGCGCCACCGAGCTCCGCACCGTGGCTTCAGGGGGGGGGGAGCTGGTGCGCACCCTGTCCCGTGGCGATCTCTCCCCGGCGGCGGAGGTGTTCGTGGCGCCGGAGTTCTACCAGGTTCCCGACCGGGACGGCTTCCTGATGGAGGCCCGCCTCTACCGGCCGCCGGACTTCCGGCCGGGCCGGCGCTACCCGGTGTTCGTGACCGTCTACACCGGGCCGAACCTCCCCGTGGTCTGGAATGCCTTCGGTGGCTTCTCGGCCCTCTGGTACAGCGCCCTGGCCCGGCGCGGCATCCTCGTCTGGTCGGTGGACAACGAGAGCGCCAGTGGCAAGGGGCACGTCCACACCAGCGTCGCCTACCGGCGCCTGGGCCAGACCGAGCTGGAGGACCTGGAGGACAGCCTGGACTGGCTGGTCGCCCAGGGCTGGGCCGACCCGGAGCGGGTCGCCATCCACGGCTGGTCCTACGGCGGCTACATCACCACCTACGCCCTGACCCACAGCGAGCGCTTCAGGGTGGGCATCGCCGGGGCGCCGGTCACTGACTGGCGCAACTACGACTCCATCTACACCGAGCGCTTCATGGACACGCCGGAGGCGAATCCCGAGGGCTACGAGGCGAGCTCCGCGGTGGCGGCGGCGGAGCACCTGCACGGTCGCCTGCTCCTGCTCCACGGCACCATCGACGAGAACGTCCACCTGGCCAACACCCTGGAATTCGCCTGGGCGTTGCAGAAGGCCGGCCAGCCCTTCGCCATGATGCTCTACCCTCGGAACCGGCACGGCATCGGCGATGCGGACCAGCGGCGGCACCTGTATCGCACCATGACCTGTTTCCTCCTGGAGAACCTCTAGGAGGTCCTCCAGGAGGCACGGGTCGGGCGGGAGCCGGGCCGGGACTACTTGTAGAGGTGGTCCTCGGTGAGGACGTGGTACTGGTCGACCTCGCGGATGAGCAGGTCGGACATGCTCTCCCGGAAGGCGCAGCACTCGAACTTCACGCCCCTGGCCTTCAGGATCGGACCGACGTCGGCGAAGACGCCGTTGCCCGAGACGGCGATGATCACGTCCACCTTCTCGGCGATGCGCAGCATGTCCATGGCGATGCCGAGCTCCCATTCCGCCTTGCGGGAACCGTCGGCACGCTCGATCACCTCGCGCTTGCGGATTTCGAAGCCGCAGTAGCGCAGGTGGTCGAGGAAGGACACCTGGTCGATGCCCTCGCGCTCGATGACGTAGGCGATGGCGCGGATCAGGCGGCGGTTCCGGACGCAGTGGCGGAGCATCTTGGCGTAGGACAGGTTGCGCCCGTAGGTCTTCTTCGCCGAGTGGTACATGTTCTGTACGTCGACGAAGACCGCCACGCGCTGGCGCTTCAAGAAGCCGCCCGGGGATGCGTAGCCGCCGTTGTTCGGGATCTCGCCGGTGGCCGGGTTCAGGTTCAGGGCGCGGCGCAGCCGCCAGACCTCGTCCTTGAGGTCCAGGTAGCGCTCCTCCAGGTCCACCCGCTCCAGGGACTCCACGTCCTCGTTCGGGTCGAGGACGAGGCCCGCAGGCTCCACGATGTGGCGTGCCTGGGCGGTGCGTTCTTCCTGGTCGTGCTCGTTGTCCTGTGCCTGGTCGTCCGCGGTCGAGGGGAGAGTGCGGGTATCTTCCATGGCAATTCCGGGCGCCGGCAACGGTGGCGCCCCCTGCTTGCTTCCTTCTCTGGTGTTTGCGTTCGTGTGGTTCGGCCCGGATACGCGTGGATAAAGGCCCTTCACGCGAGGCCGGTCGTCAAGTATACGCTGCAGGGACGGCATGTGCGAGGCCCTTTCCGGAGCGCCGGCCCCCGGGGCCGGCGGGGTCAGGCCCTGCCCCCGGGGCGGCGCAGGCGGGGCGGCGGCGCGTCGGGGCAGGGGCGGGCGGCGACGATTCGTTCCACCCGGTAGTGCTTGTAGTGGCCGGCCTGGTGGCAGAGCGCCTCCAGCATGACCCCTTCCCGCCGTCTGTACAGGAAGCGGGGCGTGATGCGGAGGGGGACCAGGCGCCGGTCCCGGAGGCGGTAGTGGATGTCCAGGGCGTCCCCGGCGGCGGCGGCGTCCAGGAGGACCTGGCGCCCCGGGGGCAGCTCCGGGGGCTCCGGGGCGAAGCTCGACAGGGGCCGGCCGCTCCCCAGGGTGCTCCGGCGCATGGCCTCGGGGACCCGGTCCAGGAGGTGCCAGAGGAGGCGCAGGGCGTGTTCCGCGTCCTCCACCGCCCGGTGGTGCAGGCCGGCCGGCAGGTCCAGGTCCCGGACCAGGCTCTCCAGGGTGTGGGAGCGGCGCCTCAGGACCTTCCGGGAGGCCTGGAGCGTGCAGAGCACCGGGTTGTGGGGCACCGGGAAGCCCAGGCGGACGCACTCCGCCGCCAGGATCGCGGCGTCGAAGCCGGCGTTGTGGGCCACCAGGGGCAGGCCCCGGGTCCATTCCAGGAAGGCCGGCAGCACCTCCTCGGCGGCGGGAGCGTCAGCGACCATCCGGTCGTCGATGCCATGCACCTCCGTCACCTGGGCGGGGATGGGCATCTCGGGATGGACCAGGGAGTGGAAGCGATCCAGGATGCTCCGGCCCCGGACCAGGAGGGCGCCGATCTCCACCAGCCGGGCACCGGGAGGCATGCCCGTGGTCTCGGTATCCAGGACCACGTACTGGCGGGGAACGTCCATCGCCGGACCGACCCCGGACAGCACCGGGGCCTTCAGGCAGTCTGGCCAGGGGGGACGGCCCGGTCAAGGCCGAGCCAGCGTTCCAGGAGCGCCGTGCCCAGGTAGAAGAAGGGCGTGTCCAGGAGGGCGATGAGGGCCTTGAAGAGCCAGAGATCGAGGATCACCGCCGCCATCCAGCCCCAGCTCTCCCGGCCGAGGAAGAGGACCAGGACCACGAGCAGGGAGTCCAGGAGCTGGGAGAGGACGGTGGAGGCGTTGTTGCGCAGCCAGAGGTGCCGGCCCCGGGTCAGGCGCTTCCAGAAGTGGAACAGGCGGATGTCCACGAACTGGGCCACCAGGTAGGCGGTCATGGAGGCGCCCACCACCCGCCAGGCGTTCTGGAAGACGGTCCGATAGGTGGCGGCGTCCACCGGCGACTCGGGAATGGTGGGGAAGGTGTCTCCCAGCCAGAGGACGCCGAGGACGAAGAAGGAGGCCAGGAAGCCCGCCGCCACCACCCGGTTGGCCCGGCGCCGGCCGTAGATCTCGGACAACAGGTCGGTGACCAGGAAGGTCACCGGATAGGGCAGGGCGCCGGCGGAGAGGGTGAAGTCCTTGAGCCCGAGGAGGCGGAGGTCCACGTGGACGAAACGGTTGGCGATCAGGTTGCAGACCACCAGGGCCGCCAGGAAGAGGGCGGCCAGGAGCAGGTACACGAGTTCCGCCCGCCCGGACAGGGGCGCCTCGGCCAGGGGCTCGTGCTCGACCTTGAGCACCGGGTTACTTGACGGGATAGGTCGCGAGGACCCAGTCCACCCAGTGCCGCTCGGCCTGCTGCAGGGTCCAGCCCCAGATGTCCTTGAAGGCCTCCCGCTGGGCGTCGTCCAGCTTCGAGCCGTCCGGGATGCCGGCGGCGGTGCGCCGGCCCTTGAGGACGGTGAGGAAGCGACCGAACTTCTCCCGGTCGTGTTCGATCAGGAACTGGACCTTGGACCAGACGATGAGGTGGTCGTCGAAAGAAAGCTCGGCGAAGGACATCCGGCGCAGGAGGCTGGCGAAGGATGCCGCCTTGTCCTTGGCCACCAGTTTGCGCACCTCGGGTGCCCAGCGTTCCAGGCTCTTCTTCTCGACGAAGGCGCCCTCCACGGTGTCGAAGGAGTTGAAGCGGGGATCGTTGCGCCGGGCGGCCCAGTGGGCGAGGCCCTCCTTGATCCAGATGGGCATGTCGAAGCCGTAGAAGAGATAGCCGTTGAGCAGGTTGATGGCCAGGTTGTGGAGCACGATGTTGTGCAGGTACTGGTCGTGGCGCACGTGCTCCTGCTCCAGGTTCATCCCGAACCAGAGGCACTTCCGATCGATGATGTTCCAGCGCTGGGGCTTGACGTAGGTGAGCCCCCAGGTCCGTTCCATGTACTCCCGGAACGGCCCCTCCTGCTGGAAGACCATCACCTCGTACTTCTCGTGCATGCCCAGGTAGGGGCCCAGGCCCTGGAGGTAGTTCTTGTCGGCATCCCAGAAGCTCTCCTCGCTCCGGCCCACGAGTTCCTGGAAGTCGGCGTAGAAGCGCTCCACCCGGTCGGCCAGGAGGTGGGCCCGGAGCCAGGGGTCCAGGGTCCGGGCCTTGGGCTTGATGGCCGGCCAGCGCTCCTTCAGGCGGGTCAGCTCGGCCCGGTAGGCCTTGCGCTCCCGCTCGGGGACCTTCCAGGAGGGAAGGTCCAGGGCCAGGCGGAAGTGGGGGGTCTCGATCCAGACCGGCTTCCAGAAGAAGTCCTTCTCGATGGCCGCCGAATCGCTGCGGCCGAAGGGGAAGGGACCGTGCCCGTAGCCGTTCCGGGCCAGGAGCTCGGGATCGTTGCCGCACACGGTGCAGCGGCCCCGGACCTGGGCCGGGACAGCGGCCGTCAGACCGGCGGCCAGGAGGAGCGCGAGCAGCAGTTGGCACCGTCCGGGGGCGGGCAGGCTCACAGGCGTTCCTTCCACTCGCGGGCCAGCTCGATGTCCCGGAACACCGAAGGCCTCTCCAGGGGCGGCTCCCCATCGATGATGGCCCGGCAGGCATTGATGGCCGCCAGCTTCACCAGGCGGTCCGGGTCGTCCAGGAGCGGCTTGAGGACGCGGGCGTGGTCCCGGAAGCCCACCAGTCCGAAGAGGCGGATGGCGGCCAGGCGCTCGGCCCGGTCCGGGCGGCGCAGGAGGGGCAGGACCGCCCCGGAGAGGGGACCCCGGGGCAGCCCCCGGAAGTCGGTCACCACCCCGTCCCGGTCCTGGTCCCAGCGCTCCTGGAGGAGGGTGTGGAGCACCGGGACGGCCCCCTTCTCGCCTCGCCAGGCCAGGCCCCGGGCAGCCTGCCAGCGGACCTCGGGATCCGGGTCCGCCAGGGCCTTGGCCAGGAAGGTCCCGGCATCCTTCCGGGAGCTGTCGGCCCAGCGGCGGACGAGGTAGGCCCGGGCCGCCGGGTCGGCCTTGCGCCCGAGGGCCTTCCAGGCCAGGTCCAGGTCGGCCTCGGCCAGGGCCCGGTCCAGGACCTCCCGGAGGAGGGGGGCACGTTCGGCCCCGATCCTCCGGAAGTAGGCCAGGCAGCTCGGGACGACGCCGGAGCCGAGCTCCACCAGGGCGTCGGCCGCCGCGGCCCGGGTCTCGGGGGTCCGGCCGGTACGCAGGGTGAGGAGGGCCTCCTCTGCGGCGTGGCGCTGGCTGAGGGAGAGGCGTGGGAAGGCCCGCCGGGGCTTCCGGGCGGGCTTCTCGGCGGGGGCCGGCTCCTGGAGGGGCGGGGAGGAGGCCAGCCGCGGCGTTCCCGGAAGGAGGAGGAGGGCGGTGAGGAGGATCATCGGCTTGGTGCGCCGGCGCCCCGGCGTTGGCGAAGGACCTCGGCGGGGACGGCGTCCAGGTACTCGGGAGCGCCGGTCAGGGGCAGGATAGACCAGTCCCGGGCGGCCTGCTCCCGGTCCTCGGGGGTACCCACCGGGAAACGGATGCGCTGGAGGAGGACGTTGGCCCGGGAGCGCAGGGGGCCGAAGCGCCGTTCCAGCAGAACCAGCTCCCAGCCGTCGGCCGTGCGCAGGGGGCCGGCCCACTCGCCCTCCTCCAGCCGGGCCACGGCCGCCGCCACCGCCGCCCCCAGTCCGGCCGGGTGGGGGGGCTTGGGCAGCTCCTGGGCCATGGCCTCCGGCGTGGTGGCGGCGGCGCCCTCCACCTCGGCCTTCAACGCCGAGAAGTCCTCCCCGGCCCGGAGCCGGACCGCCACCGCCGCCGCCTGGAGCCAGGCCCGGCGGCTCGCCTCGGGATGGCGGGCATGGAGGATGACGGCGGCGCCCAGGCCGTGGTCCAAGAGGTTCCAGCGCAGGGTGTCCAGCCCGTAGGTCGGGAAGGAGTGGGCCAGGGAGCGGGCCTGGCGGTCCAGGTCCCGGCCGTCGATCCAGACCTCGCCCACCCGGAGACCGGGGGTGCAGGGACAGCACGCCGCCCCAGCCAGGAGGACGGTGGCCGCGAGGAGGCGCGAGGGGAGCGGCGTGGTCATCAAAAGGATTATCGGGCCCCGGGGACACCCGTAGAATGCGCCACTTCCCTGGTTTCACGGAACCCCGATGACCTTCCAGCGCCTGCTGACCACCCTGCCTGCCCTGCTTCTCGCCGGCCTGGCCCTCCCCTGCCCCACCCTGGCCCAGGAAGCGCCCCAGGGCCAGGAGCTGCCCGCCCTGGACATCCCGGCCGACCTTGCCGGGACGAAGAACCTGGCCGGTGTCTCCTTCCCCGAGGCCTACAAGCGCGTGCTGCTCTACAGCGCAGGCGCCAACTACGTCTACCAGCGGACGGTGGGCCTGCTCCTGGAGGCCGAGATCGAGCGCCAGCGGGCCGCGGGCCTGGACCTGGCCCGGATCGAGGTCACCGACGAGGAGGTGGAGGCCCGGATCCAGAAGAAGAAGGGCGAGTACGAGACCCAGAACCGGGACGCCAAGGTCGGCTTCTGGGGTGCCGTCCAGGCACTGGGCTTCTCGCCCGAGGCCTATCGCCTGGAGGTCCGGCAGATGCTGATCCTGGACCGTCTCTTCTTCCCCGACGACCCGGACCTCTGGCCCGAGGACATCCTCAAGGAGGCCTTCGAGGCCGGCAAGGAGAACTCCCTCTGGGACTCCTGGGTGGTCCAGGTCCGGGACCAGCTGCGTCAGGCCAAGGAGGAGGGCAATCCCCAGCAGGTGGACGAGACCATGCGCCAGCTCATGGTCCGACCCCGGGTGATCCGCTGGCTGATGGGGCGCTACGAGATCAGGGAGCCCTTCCACGGCCTGCCCGAGGGCGTGGCCCTGGAGGTAGCCGGCCGCACCATGGGCACCGACGAGCTCCTGGTGGCCTGCGCGAACCGTATCGGGCCCGTGGAGAAGGAGCGCGCCCTGGCTTTCACCCGGCGCATGTTCCGACTGGAGAGGATCCTGAAGGAGAAGGGCTGGCTCCTGACCCCGGAGCAGTGTCTGGAGAAGATCGCCGAGGAGAAGAAGGAGTACGAGAACTCGCCCATCTCCTACGAGCAGGTTGCCCTGGAGTTCCAGGGCTTCCCCTCCATGGAGCTCTACCACCAGTGGTACCGGCTGCGGATGTCCTTCCGCCAGTCCCTGCCGGAGCCCTTCCCCCTGGAGATGATGCAGGAGCACCTGGAGCAGCGAGCCCTCTTCCTTGGGGGGGGCAAGGCGGACGCCGAGGTCATCCTCCTCTCCGCCCGGAATCCGGACACCGGCGTCTTCGCCAAGACCGGGGATCCCTACGCCGAGGCCCTGGAACGAGCCCAGCGGGCCGCCAAGGAGCTGGCCGATGGCGCCAAGTGGGGGAGCACCCTGGTGAAGTACAGCGACTTCCCCGAGTCCCTGCCCGGCGGCTTCCAGGGCGCTCCCCAGCCCCGGAGCGGGCGTTTCGGGCCCCAGACCCGCAACCAGCTCCGGCAGTTCCTGGGCGAGAACGACTACACCGACTTCCTGGGAGTCTTCTCGGTGGCCGACCACTGCTTCTTCCGAGCCGAGCTGGCCACCATCTACGGGCCGGTCCGAGGTGCCTTCGGCTGGTACATCTACAAGCTGAAGCGCCGTCTGCCGCCCGAGAAGGAGCTGGACCTGGAGGGCAACGAGCGCCACCGCTACCTGGTCGGGGACGACCTCCTGTCCACCCGTTTCCTGGCCTTCGTGGCCGAGGCGATGGGCGGCTAGGGTCTCCGCCCGCTCCAGGGGAACTTGGCCCGTTCCGTCGCGATCCGCGAGGTCTACCGCCGCCTCGCCCCCTATCTGCTGCGTTACCGGCGGCAGGCGATCTGGATCGTGGTCCTCGGGGCGGTGGCCGCTTCCGGCTCCCGGGCCAACCTGGGCCTGCTGGCCCCCCTGGTGAATCGCCTGTTTCCGGAGATCGGTGCGTCGGCGGGCGAGGATGCCCTCCAGACGCCTCTGGACAGCTTCACCGAGAACCGGCTGGAGCCCCTCCTGGACCGGCTGCAGGTCCCGGGCCTCGACTCGGAGCTGTCGGCGGCGATGGTTCTCGCCCTGGTCCTGCTCTGCTCGGCGGCCTTCTTCGCCCTGCTCCAGTACCAGTTCCTGCGCCTGTCCCGGATGCTCGGCGTCTGGATGGTCACCGACCTGCGCCAGGACATGGCCGAGCACATCCTGCGCCTGGGGATGCGCTACCACACCGGCCGGCGCCTCGGCGACCTGATGTCCCGGCTCACGGCCGACGTGGGCACGAGCTTGCGCATCCTCAACCTGGTGGTGGAGGAGATCGTCCAGGAGCCCTTCGCGATGGCCGCGTCCCTGGCCATCGCCCTGGCGGCGGCGCCGACGGCCACCCTGGGCATGCTCCTCTTCGTGCCCCTCCTGGCCCTGCCGATCCTCAAGTTCGGGCCGAAGGTGCGCCGGCGCAGCATGCGCTCCCTGCAGACCCTGGGCAACTCCTCCCAGGCCCTGACCCAGATGTTCATCGGCATCCGCGTGGTCAAGGCCTTCCGCATGGAGGACCGGGAGGCGGAGGAGTTCCGCCAGGCCAACCGGGAGTTCGTGCACCAGACCGAGCGGATGGTCAAGGCCCAGGCCACGAGCCAGGCCCTGACCAACTTCCTGTCCACCGGCGGTGTGGCGGTGGTGGTTGCCGTGGTGGCGGTGGTCAACCACTTCCACCCGGTCTTCTCCGGGGTCGGCTCGATGACGGTGTTCTTCACCTCCATCGGCCTTCTCTACAGCAGCGTGCGCCGCTTCACCAAGGCCATGTCGGTGGTCTACACTTCCCTGGGCGCCGCCGAGCGGGTCTTCGAGATCTTCGACCTGGAACCGGAGGTGCAGGATGCCCCCGACGCGGTGCCCTTCCATGGCCTGGAGCGGGAGCTGCGTCTCCGGGACGTGCACTTCGACTACGGGGAGGGGGGGGACGAGCCGGCCCTGCGGGGCGTGGACCTGGTGGTTCGCAAGGGCGAGCGCATCGCCCTGGTGGGGCCCTCGGGGGCGGGCAAGAGCACGCTCCTGAACCTTCTGGCCCGCTTCTACGACCCGACCGGGGGCGCCATCCTGGTGGACGGCCAGGACCTGCGCAAGCTGCGCCTGGCCGACTGGCTGGACCGGCTGGCGATGGTCAGCCAGACGCCCTTCCTCTTCCAGACGACCCTGGCCGAGAACATCCGCTACGGCCGGCCTTCGGCTACCCGGGAGGAGGTGGAGGCAGCCGCCCGGGCCGCCCAGCTCGACGACTTCGTGGCCCAGCTTCCCGACGGCCTGGACACCCACGTGGGCGAGGCCGGCTCCCGGCTGTCGGGGGGCCAGCTGCAGCGGGTGACGATCGCCCGGGCCATCCTGCGCGACGCCGACATCCTCCTCCTCGACGAGGCCACCAGTGCCTTGGACAGCGAGTCGGAGCGCAAGGTCCAGGAAGCCCTGGAGAACCTGATGCGCGGCCGTACTGCCTTCATGATCGCCCACCGCCTGTCCACCATCCGCGCCGCGGACCGGATCGTGGTCCTCGACGAGGGCCGGATCGTGGAGCATGGCAGCCACGACGAGCTGGTGGCCCGGGACGGCCTCTACGCCCGGATGTGGCGCCTGCAGAGCACGGGGAAGATCCTGCCCGGCTAGCAGGCTGCTGAAAAAGTCATTCCGCCCCGGGCGCGGCCCTCACGCGCGGGCCCAGCGTCGCCGAAACCGGCCCGTATCCACCAATACGGGCCGGCTCCGGCTCCTTGCTCCCGCACGCGATGGCTCGCGCCGGAACGAAAGCACTTCTTCAGCAGCCTGCTAGGAGGCGCTGCGGCGGGGCAGCAGGAGCACCACCGCCGTCGCTTCCACGGCCTCTCCCCCCCCCTGGCCCTCCCGGGTCTTGCCCTTGAGGTTGACCCGATCCACGGGCAGGTCCAGGAGCCGGGCCAGGGAGGCCCGGAGGGCCGGCCGGTGGGGGGCCAGCCGGGGCCGGTCGCAGACCACCACCACGTCCGCCGAGACCACCACCAGGCCGGCCGCGGCGACCCGCTCCATGGCGCCGCGGAGGAAGGCCGCAGACGGCGTGTTCCGCCAGCGGGGGTCCCGGTCCGGGTACAAGG
>CAYMFV010000040.1:0-13364 GCA_964389745.1 uncultured Planctomycetales bacterium
CCAGGCCCGGCTGCCATCCCAGTCGGGTAGCCGGAAGGTGGCGGTCCAGGAGTCGGCCTGGACCGGCGCCCGGGCCGTCTCCCGCCAGCGGCGGGTGCCCGCCGCCCGCAGGTCCAGGACCGCCTCCCTGGGATCCCCCTGCCCCAGGGGGGGGAACTGGGCGGTCAGCTTGCAGACCCGGTGGCTGACCGTGAACTGGGCGCCCAGGACCGGGCCGAAGGCCCGTTCGGGGTGCTCCTCGAGCTTGTCGCCCTCGAGCTCCAGGTCCTGGAACCACCATCCCCCCCCCTCCGGAGAGCCCAGGTGGGAGACCAGGCCGATGCTCCCGTCCACCTGCTCGGGGGACAGGTGGTGCCGGACCAGCCGGACCACCCGCGGGCCGCCGTCCGGCAGCCGGGACTCGAGTTCCAGCGTGTACCACTCGCCGAAGGGCCGGACCGTGAGGTGCAGCTCCAGGGGGGTGCCAGGGGGGGGCAGGTCCCCCACCTCCTCCAGGTCCGGGGCGATGCGCGGCAGGCCGTCCTCGGGCAGGGGCCCGGCCACCGACCAGCCGCCACCCCGGGACGGTGCCCCGTTGTCGTAGAGGGCCAGGCGCCCCCGGGCATCGGCCACGGCCAGGAGGCCGCCGTCCTCCCCGGGACGGGCGTGGACCTGGGCCGACAGGCGCCAGTCGATGCCGGGGCCGCCGGCCCCCAGGAGGAAGCCCCGGAAGCCCCGCTCCTGGCCGGCGCGGTAGGGCACCACGGCGCCGCTGCGCACCTGCAGCTCCAGGGTGCCCACCCCGGGCCCCGCCGCCCGGGTCAGGAGGGTCAGGGTCCGGAGGGGAAAGGCGTCGCCGCCCTCGACGCACTCGGCCCGGCCCTCGGAGAGGCGCCAGTCCTGGAGACGGTTGGCCCAGAAGTCGGGGCCGATCCAGACCCGCTCCCGGTCTCCGGGGAACCAGGCCCGGTCTCCCGTCACCACCGGCAGGGACAGGCGACCGGAGACGGAGCAGGCGGCCAGGAGCGACGCCAGGAGAAGGACGGAGCGCGAGGGCATGCGAGGCATGGCACTGGCGGCGGGACAGGGCATCATGGTAGGCCGGTCCCATGCGTGCCGCCCTCCTGGTCCTGGCCGTCCTCGTCGCGGGGGCTCTCGCCCAGCTCCTGTGGGCGGCGGACCACCTCCCCGAGCGGGTCGCCACCCAATTCAACACCCGTGGTCAGGCCGACGGCTGGATGAGCCGGAACGCGGCCCTCTGGTTCCAGGGCCTCATCGTCCTCGGCCTGCCCGGCTTCCTCCTGGCCCTGGCCGCCGTCCTGCCCCGCCTTCCCCTCGCCCTGGTCAACGTCCCCCACAAGGAGTACTGGTTCGCGCCCGAGCGGCGCGCCGCGTCCTGGCGCTACCTCCGGACGTGGATGGTCTGGATGGTGGACCTCTCCCTCCTCTTCGTGGCCCTGCTCTTCCAGGCCATGTACCAGGCGAACGCCCAGGGCCCCGAGCCCCGCCTCGGCGGCCTCTTCTGGTTCACCATGGGCCTGTTCCTGGCCGGCACCCTCTTCCTGGTGGTCCTCCTCTACCGGCACTTCCGGCTCCCCGCCGCCGGGGAGGGGGAGAGCAGCGCCCCGTAGCACTCGGGCCGCCGGTCGGCCAGCAGGTGGTTGCGGGCCGTGAGCTGCTTGTCCGCGGCCCGCTCCAGGTCGCAGCTCGCCCGGATCACGGCCGAGCCCTCCTCCGGCGCCCGGGCCAGGATCTCCCCGTCGGGGCCGGCGACGAGGGAACCGCCGGTGAAGCGCAGGCCGCGCTCCTCGCCGACCCGGTTGGCCGTGGCGACGAAGTAGCGGTGCAGGAGGGCATGGGCGGGCACCGCCTGCTGGCACCGCTCCGGCAGCACCAGGTTGGCCGGGTGGGCGACCAGGGCGACGCCACGCAGCGCCAGGATGCGCCAGGCCTCGGGAAAGGACCAGTCGAAGCAGACGAGCATGCCCAGGGTCGTGCCGGCGCCGGCGAAGACCGGGAAGCCCAGGTCCCCCGGCGTGAAGATCTCCTTCTCCCGGTCGAAGAGGTGCACCTTGCGGTAGAGGCCCTGGACGCCGCCTGCGTCCACCAGGACCGCCGCGTTGTAGAGGCGCCGGCCGGCGGCCTCGCAGAAACCGGTGGCGGCCATGAAGCCGTGCCGCCGGCAGGCGTCCTGGAGGCGACGCAGGAAGACGCTGTCGGCCACCGGCTCGGCGGCGGCCCTGGCGACGGCGGCGCCGGGGAAGTGGTAGCCGGAGTTGCACAGCTCCGGGAGCACCACCAGGTCCGCGCCGGCGGCCTCGGCCAGGAGAGGCTCCAGGGCCTGCCAGGTGGCCTCCGGATCCCCCAGGAGGGGGGCGAACTGGATGCAGGCGACCTGGAGCTGTGCGCACATTCTCTCGTCCCTCGTCACCGGTCGCCCAGCCTACTCCTCCCGGGGCAGGAAGGCGATGCGCCGGTGGCGGTAGTCGTACACGATGCGGAAGCGGCCCATGATCCCGCCGCCGAGGGTGCCCGCGACCCACGGGTTCGTCAGGGCACCGCGGGTGGCCAGGGAGAAGGTGGCCGGCACGTCCGTGAAGCGCCGGCCGGCGACCTCGAACCAGGCAAGCGTGCCGCGCCGGGCGGCCACCAGGCCGCCGACCCCGCCGCTCATGGCGATCCGGGTGTCGCGGCCCTCCAGGAGGGCGAGGCGACGCACGGCGGGGGCATGGAAGAGGACGTGGTCGGTGCTGCCGGTGTCGATCTTGAACCACTCCTCCCGGTCGCCCTCGAAGCGGGCGCGTACCACCGGGTGGCGGCCCGACAGCAGCATGGGCTGCCAGCCGCCTTCCGGCAGCTCCCCGGTGTCCGGCGGGTAGAGGCGGACGGCGGGCGTCTCCGTGTCCACCTCCACGGCGGCACGGGACAGCAGGCCGTAGCCGAGGATGCCGGCCAGTTCGACGCCGAAGATGCCGGCCAGGGCCTGCAGGTCCAGCTCCACGAAGGTCGGCTCCTGCCACACCAGCGGGCCGACCCGCAGCGGCGTGCCGCAGCGGAAGCGGGCCGGCACGGTGCCGCCCACGCCCTGGGCGGGAATGCTGCCGAGCACCTGCAGCCCGAGATCGTCGGCCAGCTCCCGGTCCAGGACCTCGCTGCCCGCACCGGTGTCGAAGATGAACCAGCGCGGCTCGCCGTCGCCGAGCCGGGCGCGGACCAGGAGATGGCCCGTGGCGGCATGGCGCACTTCCAGGTCGAGGTCGGCATCGCTGTCCCAGCGGACGTCGTCCGGCCAGGCTGCGGGCATGGCGAAGGGGTCCCGCAGCCAGGCCGGGGCCGTGGCCGCCTCCTCCACGGTCAGCCCGTACTCCTGGCCGCTGGTGGAGCGGAAGTGGAGCTGGCCGGGGAAGCGCACGCCCTTGTGCTCCCGCCAGGCGGTGAAGGTCCAGCGGACCTGGCCGGTGGCCGTGTCCAGCTCGAGGGTGGCAGGCAGCCCGCCGTCGCCGAGGTACAGGCGGGCCCCGCCGGCGCCGCCGGGCAGGCGCAGGTGCACCACCGGGGCGCCGTCCTCCTCCTCGACCGCCCGCTCCATGGGCAACCCCTCGACGAGCCAGAGCCCGGTGATCCCCCAGTGCGTGAGGAGCGCCTGCTCCCGGTCCTCCAGGTCGAGCAGGGCCGGCATGCCCGTCCAGTCCCGCTCCCAGACCACGGTGCCGTCCCACGCCCAGGTGCGGGGCAGGGGTCCCGCCATGCTGCGGCGGAAGCGGCCGTCGCCGGCCAGCAACAGCTCGAAGCGGCCCGGCTCGCCCAGGAAGTCGCTCGACCCGGCCAGGCGCAGGCCACCGGGCATTCCGGCCAGGGCGTCGCTGCCGAGGCGCTCCCGGAGGCGCTCCAGGAGGTCGCCCTGGGGCGCGGCCGCCGCCGGCACCGGGACCGCCAGGACCCCGGCCAGGGCGCCGGTCAGTAGAAGTCCACCCGCTCGCGACACTTCCCGATCCAGTAGATGTCCAGGGCCACGAGCCCGGCCAGGCCGCCGGCGGCCACGGCGTGGGCGGCGACCAGTTCCCCCCCCCTGCCGAGGACGAGGATGCCCGCGTCCAGGAGGAGGAGGAGGATCCACAGGGGCAGGCGCACCCAGGTGAGGATGTGCAGCCGGGCCCGCTCCATGGCGCCGGTGAGGACCGGCGCGTGGAAGAGCTGGCCCACGGCGTGCAGGCCGGTGGTCACCGGCAGGATCTCGGTGATCATGGCGATCAGGGCCAGGGCGTAGCCCACGTGCAGGAGCAGGGCGACGCCGTAGGCGAGGACGCCGAGGGCATGGTGGATGAGGAGGTCCTTCCGGGGATGGATGCCGTGGCGCAACCGCCCCCAGGCCATCCAGGCGAAGTCGGAAAGAAGGTGGCCGTAGACCACCAGGAGGCCGGTGCGCATCCAGTCGCCGGGCTCGTGGCGGTAGAGGAAGGCCCTGTCCCAGTGGGAGCCGGCCGAGATCAAAGCGGCCAGGCCGATGGCCGTGAGCACAGCCGCGGCCACGCCCCGGGACAGCTTGAAGGCCCGGGGATAGCGCGGCTCCAGGCGCAGGGCCAGGGCATGGACCGTCAGGAAGAAGGCCAGAGCCGGCAGCAGGGGAAGCCAGGTTCCTTCCACCGCCCCAGCCTAGCGCTGGCCCGATCCGCCATCCGGCCGATCGCCCGGGGGCGGGGCGGGCGCCAGCACGAGGTCCTCGCCTGGCCGGACGACGCCAGCAGCCTCCGCCTGTACCCGACCGCCCGCGAGCAGGCGCAGCCGGACCTCGCCGAGGGGAAGCCGGCTCCACCAGCCGAGGCCAGCCGCCCGGCCCGCGTACACGCGGACACCCCGGTGCCAGAGCTCTGCCGTGCGGCCCTCGGTCTCCAGCCCGCCGAGGGAGATGCGCACCGCGGCGCCAGGCTCCAGGCGCAAGATTACCTCCCGGCTCCGGCCATGCTCCACACCGACTGCCAGGGCGTAGCCAACCAGGCCGCCGTCCGTGTGGGCGAGGAGGTCCACCTCGCCGCCGGGAATGCGGAGCGTGTACCACCCCTGCGTCTCCCGGCCGGCGACCCACACACGAGCCCGCCGCGATCGCTCCCGGACGAGAACCCGGGCATCGCGCTCCCGGCCGTCCTGGTCCAGGACGTGGATGCGCAGGCCGCTGCGAGGCCGGCAGCGCAGCAGCACGCCGTCCACCCCGGCCTCCACGTCTTCCAGGCGACCTTCCAGGGCGCGGGCGGGATCTCCTCCGCGCAGCCGGTAACGACACGGGAACAACGGGCCAAGGACGAAGGCGCCATCGGCGGAGTGCACGACCGTCTCGATGCCGATGCGGGGTACGGACGGCGGAGCATCCCGCGCCGGCCACGCCTCCACGTAGCCGTCCGGGAGGGGCTCCCCCAGGTCGTCGAGGAGGAAGCCGCGGATCGTGAGCCCCCGGCGCGCGCGGAGCACCACCTCCGTCTCGCCGCCCGGCACCAGCTCCACCCGTTCCTCCACGGGCAGGAAGGCGTAGGCGGCACCCTCCTCCGCCCCTGGCCGCGACTCGTCCAGGCTGCCGGCGAGACCGACACGCCAGGAACCAGGCAGCAGCCGCGCCCGGGACCCGAAGCGGAAGCGGCCGTCCGGGCCCGTGCGCGCCTCCCGGCGCTCGCTCCTGGCGAGGTCCACGCCGGGCAGCCAGCCGCCAGCCGCCGCCAGCGCCAGGAGCGGCTCCACCTCCACCTCGACGCCCGCCACCGGATCCCCGGCTTCGTCCAGCACGACGCCGGCAAGGACCGGCGAAGCCCGGAGGAACAGCTCCCGCTCGGTGATCCCCGGCGGCAGGGGAGGCAGCACCTCGGCGCAGGAGGCCTCCCCGGAGCTCGCCACGAGCCAGAGGCTGGCACCGGCGGGCAGCCCGTCCAGTCGGAAGCTCCCATCCGCGCCGGCCGTGGTCTCCCAGGCCGGGAACCGGCCCGGCGTCTCGACGAAGACGACGCGCTCGCCGCGCAGCCGCACCCGGGCACCTGGCCGAGGCCGGCCGTCCGGACCCAGGACCCGACCCTGGAGGATCCGCTCCGGGACGAGGACGACCTCGACCTCCGGCCGGTCCGGCCGGACGCCGGCGAAGGCGGTGGCGTGGCCCTCCTTCGCCACCCGCACCTCGGTGCCCCACGGATCCCGCAGCTCCGGGAGGACCGCCAGCCCGTCCGGGCCCGTGCGGACGGCCGGAAAGAGCCCCGCACGCACCGGAGTCACCCGGGCGCCGGGGACGGGACGCCGGTCCTGGTCGAGGACCCGGACCTTGCCGGTGAAGGCAGGAACGAGATCGACCCGAAGGATGACCTCCCGGTCCTCGCCGGGCTCCAGGGGCTCCACGCGCTGGAAGACGGCGCCATAGGGCGACTCCAGGGGCGGCACCTGCGCCGCGAGACGGTGGCCCACAGGCACCGCCACGCGCAGGCCCTCCGGGCCCACGGGCCGGGCCGTGAGGGTCGGCCAGGAGGGATCGGTGGAGAGGTCCCGGACCCAGACCACGGCCCCAGGGGCGGGCTCACCGGTGCTGGCGTCCAGGACCCGGATCCGGAGCTGCGCGGTGAGCTCGGCGGGTGCCCCTGCCTGCTCCCCGCCGGGATCGGCTGCGGCCAGTGCCTGGCGGGCAGGTTGCTCCCCGGCGGGACGCTGGACCGTCGCCTCCCCCACCCGCGCCGCGGCGCCCCGGCCCGTCGCCACTGGCGGCGGTGCTGCCTTCTGGCTGGAGCCGCCCCCCCCCAACTCGGCCAGCCACAGGAGGCAGGCCATGAGCACCACAGCGACCAGCGACCAGACCGTGGCGCGCCTGCTCATGCCTGCTGTCGCCACCTACTCTGCTTGTCGCAAAGTCAGCACCACCTTGTTGGTCACCGCCGCGGTCAGGCCGGCCACAACTCCCTGGACGTGCCACTCCCGGCCTTCCGGGGTGCCGGCCCCCCGAGGCACGGCCAGGCGCTGGACGAAGGCGCCCGAGGGCGGGATGACGTCGTCCAGGACCCGGCGGGCGGTGTGTCTGTCCAGGTCCAGGTCGCCGTAGGGGGTGCCGGTGGTCCCGGGGCCCAGGGCCGCCACCAGGGCGAAGGGGTCGCCAGGCTCGCCCGTCACCACGACCAGCAGCTCCTCGCCCAGGGGCGACTGGAGGATGCGCAGGTCCGGCGCCGGCGCCTGGGGCAGCAGGAAGTCCACCAGGCCCAGGCTGGGATCGTCGTGCTTGTGCCAGACCAGGTCCTCCAGGGTGGTGAGGTCCCGGGTGGCCCAGTAGTTGCCCTCCATGGGCATGTCGTCGTCGCAGCCGTCCAGGTAGACATGGAAGAGGGAATGACCCACAAAGTGGTTGGCCGGATCCCCCGGGGAGTGGAAGTTCAGGTCCACCAGCCAGGAGGGATCGGTCTCCTCGTCGACCCGCAGGCCGTGCATGCCGTCGGCGAAGGTGTTGCCCCGGAAGATGGCATGCAGGTCACTGGAACCCCAGGGCGTGTGTGGATCCACGAAGAGGTTCATGGAGATCCCGCCCTGGGCGATGTTGCCCGTGTAGCTGTGCAGGGCCGAGCCCAGCCCGTAGAGGACAAAGTTCCAGATGCCGCCCTGGGCGATGTTCTCGACATAGTTCACCGGCGCACCGTTGGCGACCGCCTGGTAGCCCTGGCCGCAGTCCAGGGCATCGTTGCCCTGAAAGAGGGTCGGGCCGGCCGCGCCGTTGGAGAGGTAGCCCAGGGGGCAGCGCTCGACCCGGTTCTCCAGGATGTCGGCGGCGGAGCCATTGTGGGAGAGGATGGCCGTGCCCAGCCCGTCCCGGACCAGGTTGCCAGCCTGGGGACCGCCGATGCGCCCGGTGGAGCCCCGGAAGAAGATGCCGCCGCCCAGGTCCAGGCTGACGCCGCAGTCCACGACCTCGCAGGACTCGACCACGGTGTTCGTGGAGTAGTAGGAGTAGATGCCGTAGGTCGCCCGCTCCACCAGGACGTCGTGGATCCAGGCGCCGTCGGTGTTGCTGGCGACGATGGCCGCTCCGTAGCGGTCGTTGTGGGCCGTCGACCACGCGTCCACCCGCAGGTCTCGGACCTCCACGCCCGGACCGGTGATGGTCAGGACGTCATTGCCCGGTCCCGGGGCCGGCCCGTCGCCCCGGAGGATGGTGCCCTCCAGGGGAGTCGGCGCCGTGCCGGCGCCCGCCAGGACCAGGCTCCGGTCCACCACCACCGACTGGACGTATTCCCCAGGGGCCACCTGCACCGTGCCGCCCGGCAGGACCAGGTTGACGGCATCCTGGATGTTGTCGAAGTCGGCCGGACCGTCGTCATCGACGGTGACCAGGAGGGGCACCGGCGAGGAGAAGTCCACCAGGCCCAGGCTCGGGTCGTCGGGCTGGTGCCAGATGGTCGGCTCGATCATGGCCGGCGTGGCCACGCCCCAGAAGTTGTCGGTGGCGCTGATCGGGTCGTCGGCACCTTGCAGGTAGAGGTTGAAGGAGACGTTGTCGTGCAGGAGGTTGTAGCGCGCTGGGTCGCCACCGATCTGCAGGAGGATGGCCCAGCCCTGCTGGCCCGGGGTCTCGTCGCAGACGATGCCGTAGTCCAGGTCGGCGAACTCGGTGCCCTGGACCACGCCGGCGACGTCGTTGTAGCCCCAGGGCGAGAGGTCGGTGGTCGCGTACAGGCCCGAGGAGCCCGGGCTCCGGTCCCCGAGGATGCGGTTGTCGAGGATCAGTCCCTGGGCGTTGCTGCCGAAGAAGGTGACGCCGGTGGTGCAGGCGAGGATGTCGTTGTCCCGAACCGTCACGTCGGCGTTGATGCCGATCAGCTGGACGCCCTGGCCGCACTCCTCGATCCAGTTGCCAGCGATCTCCTGGGGCGCCGACGTGCCGTTGGCCAGGACCCCGAGGTCGCTCCGGGCCAGGACGTTGCCCTGGACCAGGGCCGAGGAACCGGCGTGGGTGGCCACCGCCAGGGAGCAGTCCGCCACGTCGTTGCCGATGATCTGGCCGGTGCTGCCCCAGAACATGATCCCAGCCGACTCCAGGTAGAGGCCGCGGCAGTTGCGCACCAGGTTGCCCTGGAAGAGGTGGCCGCTGCCGCCGGTGGCGTAGATCCCTCGGTGCAGGACGTTCTTCATCTCGCAGTGGAAGACCGTCAGGTCGTTCCACGGCCCGGTCCGATAGTCGCCGATGATGCCGTTGCGGGCGTCGATGCCGCTGCCCAGGTTCGGGTTGTCGCCATCGAAGGTGATGTCGTAGATCCCGACGCCATGGGCGGCGACGATGCACATCTGGGTGGTGGTGTCGATCTGGGAGCCGAAGCCGCTGCCCGGCACCGAGGTTGCCGGCTGGACAACGGTGAGTCCGAGGCCGGAGCCGATGAGGGTCACCTGGGTGTGGACCACCAGATCCTCCACGTACACCCCGGGCATGATCAGGATGGTGTCGCCCGGCGCCGCGTTGTCGATGGCGTCCTGGATGGTCGTGTAGTTGCCGCCACCGCCTTGATCCACGACCAGGGTGGCCGTGCCAGGCAGGTGGAGGAAGAGTCCGCAGAGGATGGGCAGGAGGGAGAACATGGTGCGCTGTGGGACAGGACGGGACGGAGCGAAGAATGGGGGCTGGTATCAGCGATGGGGCGCAGTCGCCCGGGGGGGGGCGGACGGAGCCTCGGAAGGCTGACCGGTGGGCAGGGGCCGGGGCGGGAAGGCAGCCTGGACCTCGCGGGCGGCCTCGGCCTCCCGCTCCCGCAGATGACGATCCATGGAGGCCGGCCCCAGGGCCGGAGGGGGCGGCGCCTCGGCGCTCGCAGCAGCGCTCGCCGCCGGCCTGGCGACAGGAGATGCCGCTGTCGGACCAGCCACCGGCGCCGCCGTCTCGCCAGCGGCGAGAACGGCCGGGGCAGGAGCCGGTTCCACGGTCCGACCTTCGGCCGCAGCCGGCGGCCGCTCGTCGTTCGTGCTGGGGCGGCCGTCCGGCACGAGCAGAAGCCGGGCGCCGGCCACCAGGAACAGCAGCAGTGCCCAGACCAGGAGGACCCTGGGCAGGCGAAACCGGGAAGGCTGGTTCATCATTCCGAAAGCACGAGCAGGAACTGCATGTTCCAGGCTAACACACAAGGCAAGCCTCGACCAGTGGGAAGAACTGGACTACCCCAAGGACGCCTGGCAGGCGATGCGGCGGCGCCGGCCGGCGGGCGAGGCGCGCGGCCTCCCGCCGGGCGGCGGCCAGACCCTCCTCATAGCGAGCCCGGCGCTCCTCGAGGCCCGGCGCCTCCTCCCGGCCGCCGATTCCCTCCAGGCCCGCCGCCAGCCCGAAGGGCGGCTCCTCCTGGCCGCCCCGACGGCGATGCCGCCAGACCCCGGTACGCAGGTCGAAGCGGTAGTCCGGCAGGAAGCGGTGTCCCTCCCCGGCCAGGAAGGCCACGGCCTCGATCAGGAAGTCCACCTCGGCGTCGTCCATCGCCCAGTGGAAGCCCACCCGGCACCAGCCCGGCTTGATGCCCAGGAAGCCGCGCCGGACCAGCTCCCGGTACCGCTCCGAGCGCTCCTGGTCGATGCCCAGGAGCACATGGCCGTAGGGACCGGCGCAGGAGCAGCCGGCCCGTGACTGGATGCCAAAGAGGTCGTCCAGGAGCACCGTGACGAGGCGCGGATGCAGGACGCCGCCGCCGGGGGCCGCGAGATTGAAGGCGACGATGGCCAGCCGTCGTTCCGGGTCCGGGTTGCCGAGGATCCGGATGCCCGGGATCTCCTGCCAGCGGCGCAGCGCCCGGACCAGGAAGGCCTGCTCCCGGGCATGGATGCGCTCCACCCCCACCGCCTCCTTGACCTGCACCGCCAGGGCCGCCCGCAAGGTCTGCAGGATGGGTGGCGTGCCCGCCTTCTCCCGGAGTTCCACATCGGCCACGAAGTCGTGGTCCCTGGGCCCGACATAGTCCACCGTCCCCCCCCCTGCCACAGTTGGCGGCAGGTCCCGGCGATAGAGACGCTCCCGGAACACCAGGACCCCGGGGCTGCCCGGTCCGCCCAGGAACTTGTGGGGCGAGAAGACCACGGCGTCCAGGCTCGGGTCGCCCCCCGCATGGCCGTCCGGGGGAACCATGCGGATCCGGACATAGGGCGCGGCAGCCGCGTAGTCGAAGCAGGCCACGGCGCCCCGGGCGTGCAGCAGCCGGGCCACCTCGTGCACCGGCGTGCGCATGCCGGTCACGTTGGAAGCGGCGGAGAAGGCCCCGATGCGCGGCCGGTCCTGCCAGCGAGGTTCCCCCAGCCGGTCGGCCAGGGCGGCGAGGTCCAGACCGCCGTCGGCGGCGAGTCCGACGGTCACCACCTCGACCAGGGACTCCCGCCAGGTGAGCTCGTTGGAGTGGTGCTCGTAGGGTCCCAGGAAGACCACCGGCCGGCGGCGCCGGAACCAGGCTTCCCACTCCTGGAGGCGGGCGCCGAGGAAGGGCTCCCAGAGTCCGGCCAGGAGGGCCCGGGTGGCCGGCGGGATCGCCACGCCGAGGACCTGCTGGAGATGGTGCAGGGCGCCCGTGGCCCCGGCTCCGGCGCAGACGATGCGGGCGTCGGGTGGGGCCCCCACCGCCGCCTTGAGGACGGACTCCGCGACGTGCAGGAGCTGGCTGGCACGGCGCCCGGTCAGGTCGTCCTCGGTGTGGGTGTTGCCGTAGCACCGGGCCAGGTGCCGCAGGTGGTCCTCGACGAAGTCCAGGCAGCGCCCGGCGGCCGGGTAGTCGGCGTACACCAGCAGCCGCCGCCCGTAGGGCGTCTCGATCTCCTCGTCGGCGCCGAGGATGTGCCGGCGCAGTCCGGCGGGGTCGAGGGAAGGCAGGCGCACGCTCTGCCCTAACCCGCCGCCGGGCTGTCCTCCAGAGAGAGCGCCGCTTGCCGCCTGGACCGCTGGGGCGCCATCCTCGTCGCCCTGCCCCTGGGCATCGTCATCGTCTCCGGACTGCTGCTCCACCTCAAGAAGGAGTGGAGCTGGGTGCAACCGCCCACCAGCCGGGGCCAGGGCGGCCCGCCGGTGGTCTCCTTCCCGGAGATCCTCGCCGCGGCGGCGGCGGTGGAGGAGGCCGGCGACGAGCTTCAGAAGATGCGCCTGGCCGACTCCGCCGGCACGTCCTCCTCCTCGCCCGTGGCGGGGAAGTCCTCGTCGAACTCCTCCGCCCCGGCGAGACGCGAGGCCTCGGGGTAGTCGGGGTCGGCCCGGACCTCGAAGCTCTGGCGCAGGCTCATCTCCTCCAGCTCGAGGACCGCGACGAAGGTCCCCGGCCGCACCCGCGGCCGGAAGCGACGCCGGCCTTCCCCGGACGCGGTCTTCCGGCGCAGGTCCCAGACGACCCGGTGCAGGCCGGCCTCGGCCGGGGCCTCCAGCTCCCGGATGACCTCGCCGGAGGGGTCCTCGACCCGCAGGCGCAGGCGCCGGGCCGGGCGGGCCAGGGAGTAGCAGATGGCCACCCCGCGGGGCGGGTTCTCGCCGACGAAGCGGCGGCTGCCGTGCCCCCGGGTAGGGAGGCGCCGCCACAGATGGACGTCGTTCGGCCGGTAGAGGTGGGCCCGCTCGGCCAGGGCCTCGGCGGTCATCTGGCGCAGGGGAGTGACGTCCAGGATCCACAGGCTGCGGCCGTGGGTGGCCGCCACCAGCTCGCCCCGGGTCGGGTGCAGGGCGAAGTCGTGCACGGCGACGGTCGGCAGCCCCCCCCCGAAGCGCGTCCAGGAGTCGCCCCGGTCGATGCTCACCCAGGCACCGAACTCGGTGCCCAGGAACAGGAGATCGGGGTTCTCCAGGTCCTCCGCGATCACCTTCACGGAGCCCGCCGCCGGCGGCAGCTTCGTTCCCAGGGAGCGCCAGGTGCGCCCGTAGTCCTCGGAGACGAAGACGTAGGGGGCGTCGTCGTCGGCGCGGTGGCCATCCAGGGTGGCGTACACGCGACCATCGGCGAAGCGGGAGGCCACCAGGCTGCTCACCCAACGCCGGCCGGGGAGCAGTGCGGCGATGGGCTGGCCGCCGGGGGTCCCGGGCACCGTCGCCTCCTCCCCATCCCCACCACGACGGGCCGAGAAGTCGATCTCGAAACGGCCGCCACCACCGCGCATGGTGCCCTCCATGCCCTCGCCGCTCACCTGGACCTGGAACTCCAGCTCCCCCATGTCGCTACGGAAGCGGAAGCGCAGCTCGCCGGTCTCCGGATCCCATGTGCCACCCCGGATGGCGCCCTCGGCGAAGGGGCTGTCGAGGCGTCCCTGCACCCGGTTGTCCTCGCCCAGGACCAGCTCGAGGCGGAAGTCGGCCTCGCCCTCGGGCATGCCCTCCATCCGGGCCCGCCCGCGCCAGGTGCCCGTCAGCGGATCCCCCGCCGCCGGCGCCGGCCCGGCCGCCGGGG
>CAYMFV010000041.1:0-13155 GCA_964389745.1 uncultured Planctomycetales bacterium
TACACGACACAGCCCGGAACGGGGCTGTCGTCCTCATCGGTGATGACTTCCACGAGGAGGGTCTCCTCGCCCGGCGCCGGCCCGGTGGCGGCCGCAGCCGGAGCCGGGTCGGGGAGCTCGGCTCGGGCGGCTTCCCCGGGAGCGGCCTCCTTCGCCGGGGCCGGAGCCGCCGGCGGCGGCGCGGCCTCGGGCGCGGCCTCGGCCGCCGTGGGATGCGGAGCCTCGGGCGGCGCCGGCGCCTCGGTGCGGAGCTCGGAGAACACGAGAAGGGCGCCCAGGGCGAGGGCCAGAAGGAGGAGCAGCGGCAGGAGGGAGCGCATGACGCGAGGTAGCAGGACCGGCGGCCCGGTGAGGTCGGGATGGTACCGAAACCGTGAACCCGGGTAACAGGTGAGGTTGCGAACCCTGGTACACTGGATGGGACGGTAGATGGTAGCGAATGGCCGGGCACCTCGCCCGGTCTCGTGTGCGCGCGACACGGCATGGGCTGTGTGCAGCTTCTGGTCCAGGCCAGCGGCTGCGAGGAGACTACGAGGCCTCGGCCTCCTCCGACCAACCCAGGGCGTCTGGCCCGGGCCGGAACGCCCGTGACTCGAGGGTTCCTTGGATTCTGCCCCCCCCCTTTCGCGTTCCACTCCATGAACCAGGAGGGCCGCCTGCGATTCTGGCGCAAGCCTCTGGATGCCGAGCAGTTCGCCATCCCCCACGGGGAGGTCCACATTCTCGAGGAGCGCTGCAAGGGCTGCGCCTACTGTGTGGAGTTCTGCCCCCGGGGGGTCCTGGCCCTGTCGGCGCGTTTCAACCTCAAGGGCTACCACCCGCCCGACGTCGTCCATCCCGAGGCGTGCACTTCCTGCCGCCTCTGCGAGCTGCTCTGTCCCGAGTTCGCCATCGGTGTCCGGGATGCGCCGGAGGAGCTGGTCGATGCAGGCTGAGGCCAGCGGGGTCCTGACCGGGGTGCACTATCTCGACGGCGACCACGCCTGCGCCGAGGGCGCCCTGGCCGCCGGCTGCCGCTTCTTCGCCGGCTACCCCATCACCCCGTCCACCGAGATTGCCGAGCGCATCGCCCGGCGCTTTCCCCGGGTCGGGGGCGTGTTCATCCAGATGGAGGACGAGATGGGCGCCCTGGCGGCGGTCATCGGCGCCGTCTGGGGCGGGGTCAAGGCCATGACCTGCACCTCGGGCCCGGGCTTCTCCCTGATGATGGAGAACCTGGGCCTGGCGGTGATGATGGAGGCGCCCTGCGTCCTCGTGAACGTGCAGCGCGGCGGCCCATCCACGGGCCTGCCGACCATGGTCGGGCAGGCCGACGTCATGCAGGCCCGCTGGGGCAGCCACGGCGACTACCGCATCATCGCCCTGGCGCCGAACTCGCCCCAGGAGGCCTTCGACCTGACCATCGACGCTTTCAACCTGAGCGAGCAGTACCGGGTGCCCGTGCTCGTGATGATGGACGAGTGCGTCGGCCACATGACCGAGAAGGTGGTCATCCCCGAGGCGGAGGAGTTCGAGGTCACACCGCGGCGCTTCACCACTGCCGAGGGGGCGGACTACCTGCCCTACGCGCCCGGCCCGGACCTGGTTCCGGACATGACCGCCGCCGGCATGGGCCACCGCATCCACACCACGGGGCTGACCCACGACGAGCGGGGCTATCCGGTGATGACCGCCGAGGCCCAGGACCTCCTGGTCAACAGGCTCGCCGAGAAGATCACGCGCCACGCCGGCGACATCATCCGGGTCGAGGAGGACGGCCTGGATGGCGCCGAGGTGGTGGTCGTCTCCTACGGCATCACCAGCCGGGTGAGCCGGGCCGCCATCCAGCAGGCCCGGGACGAGGGCCTGCCGGTGGGGGGGCTGCGCCTGGTCACCCTCTGGCCCTTCGCCGAAGAGTACATCCGCCGCCTGGCCGGGCAGGTCAGGGGCTTCGTGGTCCCCGAGATCAACCTGGGGCAGATGTCCCTCGAGGTCGAGCGCTGCGCCGCCGGCCGGGCCGTCACCCTGCAGGTGCCCCACGCCGGCGGCTGGGTGCACGACCCCAAGGACATCTACCAGGCCATCGTCGAGGTGCTGCAATGAGCATGCAATCGCCGACCGCTCCGGCGCTCCCCCGGGACGGCGCCCCCTCCTATCCCTGGGAGGACCTCCTACGGGACGACCGGCTGCCGCACATCTGGTGTCCGGAGTGTGGCATCGGCACGGCGGTCTCCTGCTTCACCGCGGCCCTTGCCCGGGCCGGCCTGAACCCGGACAAGGTGAGCGTGGTCTCGGGCATCGGCTGCTCCGGGCGGGTCGCGGGCTACCTGCGGCTGGACTCCTTCCACACCACCCACGGGCGGGCCATCCCCTTCGCCACCGGCCTCAAGCTGGTCCGCCCCGACCTCAAGGTCGTCGTCATCAGCGGCGACGGCGACCTGGTGGCCATCGGCGGCAACCACTTCATCCATGCCGCCCGGCGCAACATCGACCTCACGGTCATCTGCATCAACAACTTCAACTACGCCATGACCGGCGGCCAGGTCGGGCCGACGACGCCGGTGGGGGCCGTGGCCACGACCACGCCCTACGGCTGCTTCGAGCACCCCTTCAACCTGCCGGCCCTGGCGGCGAGCTGCGGCGCGGTCTACGTCGCCCGCTGGACCACCCTGCACGTGCGGCGCCTCACCAAGGCCATCGAGGAGGCGCTGGCCAAGAAGGGCTTTTCCTTCGTCGAGGTCATCAGCCCCTGCCCGACCCTCTTTACCCGCAAGAACAAGCTTGGCAGTGGCCTCGACCTGATGCGGGACTACCGCGCCCACAGCGTGATGCGCCACGGCGCCCGGCCCGACGACGTGCCCATCGAGTTCGGCGGACGCATCCCGGTGGGCAAGTTCGTGGACCTGGAGAAGCCGACCCTCGAGGAGAACCTGGACGCCAGCATGCGCGCGAGCCTCGGGGACGCCTACACGCCTCCTGGCAACGTCCGCCCCGGCGACAGCGGGCAACGGGCCCTGCGTGACTCATGAAGACCCCTGAACAAGGGATGGGGAAGACCGAGATCCGGATCAGCGGCTACGGCGGCCAGGGGGTGATCCTGACCGCCTATGTCATCGGCAAGGCCGCCGCCGTCCTGGAGGGCCGCCACGCCACCATGAACCAGGCCTTCGGGCCCGAGGCCCGGGGCAGCGCCTGCAGCGCCCAGCTCATCCTCTCCGACGAGCCGGTGACCTACCCCTACGTCCGGGGCACCGACGTCCTCGTGGCCCTCTCCCAGGCCGCCTACGGGACCTTCGCCGAGGAGGTGCGGCCCGACGGCCTGATCATCATCGACAGGTCCCTGGTGACGCCGGATGCGAACCGGCCCCAGCGCCTCCTGGGAGCGCCGGCCACCAGCATCGCCGAGGAGCTCGGCAAGCGCATGGTCACCAACATGGTCATGGTCGGCCTCTTTGCCGCCGCTACCGGCCTGGTGAGCGAGGAGGCCGCCCGGGAGGCCGTGCGCACCTCGGTACCGGCGGGCACGGAGGAGCTCAACCTGGCCGCCTTCGAGCGCGGCGCCGAGGAGGGCCGCAAGCTGGCGGACACCGCGGCGCCGGCGGCCGCGGGGGGGGGACGATGACCGGCACAGCCACGGCCCCCGAGCTCCTGGCGCCGGCGGCGGAGGGCGAGAATGCCCTCCTGGCCACCGCCCTGCAGCCCGAGGCCATGTCGGTGCGGCGCATCCGCCCGGCGCCCTGCACACAGGCCTGTCCGGCCGGCGTCAACGTCAAGGCCTACGTGTCCCTCATCGCCGAAGGCCGCTTCGCCGAGTCCCTCGAGGTGGTCCGCCGCCGCTGCCCGCTGCCGGGGGTCTGCGGCCGGGTCTGCAGCCATCCCTGCGAGCTGGCCTGCCGCCGGGGCCGGGCCGACGACCCGGTGGCCATTCGGGCCCTGAAACGCTTCGTTGCCGACCGGGAGCGGGAGTCGCCGCTGCCCGCACCCCCCCTCGGCCCCGACCGGGGCCTGCCGGTGGCGGTCGTCGGCTCGGGTCCGGCCGGCCTGACGGCAGCCTACGACCTGCGCCTGGCCGGCTTCCCGGTGACGGTCTTCGAGGCCGAGAACGAGTCGGGCGGCATGCTGCGCCACGGCATCACCGCCTTCCGCCTGCCCCGGGACATCCTCGCCGCCGAGATCGAGGTCATTGCCCGGACCGGAGTCGAGATCCGCACTGGCCTGCGCCTCGACCAGGACTTCGACCTGGCCGAGCTCAAGGAGCGGGGCTTCCGGGCCGTGCTCCTGGCGGTGGGCGCCCAGGTCGGGCGCCGGCTGGGGCTCGAGGGCGAGGAGGAGTGGCCGGAGGTCGAGGACGCCCTGGCCTTTCTGCGCCGGGTGAACCAGGGCGGGCGCGAGTTCCCGGGCCGGCGGGTGGTGGTCATCGGCGGCGGCTCCACCGCCGTCGAGGCGGCCCGCACCGCCCGGCGCCTCGGCGCCACCGAGGTGCAGATCCTCTACCGCCGCTCCGAGGACGAGATCCTCGCCGGGCCCGAGGAGGTGGAGGCCGCCGAGGCGGAGGGCATCGTCTTCCGCTTCCTCGTGACCCCCGCCCGGCTCTGGCTCGAGGACGGCCGCTTCCAGGGCCTCGAGTTCATCGAGGTCGGGTTGCGGGAGGTGGACGCCAGCGGCCGCCGTCGGCCGGTTTCGATTCCCGGCACCGGGTTCCGGGTCGGGGCCGACAAGGTCCTGGCCGCGGTGGGGCAGGAGGTGGATCTCTCCTTCCTGCCTTCCCGGCAGCGGGACCGCCTCCTGGCCGGGCGCCACCTCGAGGTGGACGAGGCGACGGCGATGACCCGCCTGACGGGCGTCTTCGCCGCCGGGGACATGGTCACCGGGCCGGCCACCATCGTCGAGGCAATGGGCGCCGGCCACCGGGCGGCCGAGTCCATCCGCCACTTCCTCGAAGACGGCCGCCCGGGCATCCGGGAGGAGCGTCCGGAGCGCCGGGCGCCGACGGAGTACGAGCTGCCCGACGGGCCGGTGCTCCAGGCACCCCGCATCCCGCCGCCCATGCGCTACCCCGAGGAGGGGCGGGAGTTCGCCGAGGTGGAGCTGGCCTACAGCCGGGAGCAGGCCGTGGCCGAGGCCCGGCGCTGCCTGCGCTGCGGGCCCTGCGGCGAGTGCCGCATCTGCGCCAGCACCTGCAACCGCCGGCACCTGATGGTCCGGGCCCGGGGCAACGGTGCCTCGGGCACGGGCCTGCTGGTGCGTGGCCCGGCGGGGGTGGTCACCAGCCTCGATGCCCGGCGGCCCCTGGCCGGTCGCTTCCTCGCTGGGGTCCGGGCGGCCGAGGCCGGGGCCCGGGCCGACGAAGGCGTGCCGGTGGAGCTGCTGCCGGTCCGCGCCTTCGTCCACGAGGAGTGTTGCCGGGGCTGCGCCGCCTGCGAGGAGGTCTGTTCCTTCGGCGCCATCAAGGTGCGGCAGGACGGCGCGGTCCAGGACCGGGCCCGGATCGAGCCGGCTCTCTGCCGGGGCTGCAACCTCTGCAGCGCCGTCTGTCCCACGGGCGCCGCCCGGCCCACCAGCCTGTCGCCGGAGTGGCGCGGCCGGCGCCTGGCCGACACCTTCCGGGCCAACGGCGAGGCGGTCCCTGGCCACGAGGTCGAGACCTTCGTCGTGCTGGCCTGCCAGCGCCGGGCCGGTGCCCTCGAGGCCTCCCTGGACCGGGCTGGCCGACACGTCGAGGTCATCCGCTTCCGCTGCGTCGGCCAGGTGGACGCCGGCATGCTCCTGGAGATCCTGCAGCGGGGCGGCCGGCGGGTGCTCGTGGCCGGGTGCAGCGGCGAACGCTGCCGCTTCCGCCGCGGCGCCGAGCTCGCGGGCTTCGAGGTCGGGCGGGCCCGCAGAGCCCTGGCGCTCCTCGGCCTGGACGAGGTGCGCATCGCCACCGACTGGTCGCCCTCCCGGGCCCACGACCGCCTCGAGGATCCCATCGCCGCCCTCCTCAGGGGCGAAGGAGGTCGCTGATGGAAGGACTCCAGACCCTTCGCCAGGACACCGGCGCGGCGCGCTGCCTGTCCTGTGGCAAGTGCACCACCATGTGCCCGCTGGCCGCCTCCGGCGGCTTCTCCGCCCGGCTCATCGCCGCCCAGGACCTGGAGGAGGAGATCCAGGGCCGGGGCGTCGGCGTCGGCCGCTGCCTGACCTGCGCCTCCTGCGAGGTGCGCTGTCCCCAGGGGGTGCGCTTCACGAGCTACGTGCGCGCCCTGCGGGAGCTGCTGCCACCGGCGAGCCGGCGCCCATGCCCCCATGGCGCCTTCCTGATGTGGAGCGAGCGCCTCATGGCCGGCGGTGCCCGGCCGGCTGGCGTCGCCTGGCTGGAGGAGGGGCTCGAGGTGTCCGAGGAGTGCGAGATCGCCGTCTTCGCCGGCTGCCTGCCCCTCTTCGACGCCTACTTTGGACCCTCCCTGGGCGTCGAGACCGCGGCCATCGCCCGGGCCACCGTGCGCCTTCTCAACCACCTGGGCATCGCGCCGGTGGTGGTGGCGGAGGCCGTCTGCTGCGGCCACGACGCCTTGTGGCGGGGTGACCGAGAGGTCTTCCAGAGCCTCGCCCGGCGCAATGCCGAGCTCCTGGCGGACCGGGGCGTACGGGAGGTCGTGACGCCCTGCGCCGAGTGCGCCCTGACCATCCGGGAGGGCTGGCCGGCGGCCGTCCCCGGCCCCGTGCCGGCGGCCCGGCACGTGGCCGAGCTCCTCGCCGACGCTCTCGCCGACGGCCGGCTCGTCTTCGCCGGGGACGGCGAGGAGGAGCAGACCGTCACCTACCAGGATCCCTGCCGCCTGGCCCGGCACCTGGGCGTGGTCGAGGCGCCGCGCCGGGTGCTGCGCAGCCAGCCGGGCACGCGGCTCGCGGACATGCGCCGGACCGGCCGCGACGCCGTCTGCTGCGGCACGGCCGGCTTCCTGCACTGCGACGCCGAGAGTCGCCGGCTCCAGGGCGAACGGCTGGCCGAGGCCACGGCCACCGGCGCCGACACCCTGATCACCGCCTGTCCCAAGTGCCTGATCCACTTCCGCTGTGCCCAGGCCGAGGACCGGCGCCGCGGGCGCGCCAGCACGCACCTGCGGGTCGAGGACTTCACCTTGCGCGCCGCCGAGCGCCTCGGCGCCTCCCCCAAGGAACCCGCCGAACTGCCTGCCGCCGCGGGGCGGCGAACCTGAAGGAACCCCAATGGACGACAACCTGCGCGTCGGCGTCTTCGTCTGCGACTGCGGCCTGAACATCGCCGGCACTGTGGACACCGAGGAGGTGGCCCGCTTCGCCGAGGGGCTGCCCGACGTGGTGGCCGTGATGCGCAACCGCTACACCTGCGCCGATCCCGGACAGAACGAGATCAAGAAGGCCATCGCCGAGCACGACCTGGACCGGGTCGTGGTGGCCGCCTGCACCCCGAAGATCCATGAACCCACCTTCCGCAACTGCGTGGCGGAGGCCGGCCTGAATCCCTACCTGATGGAGATGGCCAACATCCGCGAGCACTGCAGCTGGGTGCACATGGAGGATCGGGCGGCGGCGACCCGCAAGGCCAGGGACCTGGTGCGCAGCGCGGTGCTCCGGGCCCGGCGCCTCGAAGCCCAGGACGAGAAGACCTTCCCCGTCGCCGACGCCGCCCTGGTCATCGGCGGCGGTGTGGCCGGCATCCAGGCCGCCCTGGAGCTGGCCGCGGGCGGACACAAGGTCTACCTGGTCGAGAGGCAGCCGAGCATCGGCGGCGCGATGGCTGCCCTGGACAAGACCTACCCGACCATGGACTGCTCGATATGAATTCTTGGCCCCAAGATGATGGATGCCGGTCGGCATCCCAACGTCGAGCTCCTGGTCGATTCTGAAGTCGAAGACATCAGCGGTTTCGTCGGCAACTTCACTGCCCGGATCCGCCGGCGCCCCCGCTATGTGGTCGCCACCGACTGCACGGCCTGCGGGGAGTGCGCCAAGGTCTGTCCGGTGGTGGTGCCCGACGAGTACCAGCAGGGCCTGTCGTCGCGCAAGGCCATCTACATGCCCTTCCCCCAGGCCGTGCCCTCGGCCTACGTCCTGGACGCCGACTCCTGCCTCGGCATGGTGCCCATCGCCTGTGGCAAGTGCGCCGATGTCTGCGACAAGGAGTGCATCGACTACGACGACCAGGGCGAGGTGCTGGAGGTCGCGGTGGGGGCGGTGGTGGTGGCCACCGGGCTCGAGGTCTACGACCCCCGGCAGAACGACGAGTACGGCTACACCCGCTTCCCGAACGTCATCACCAGCATGGAGTTCGAGCGGCTGATCTGCGCCGGCGGGCCCACGGCGGGGCACCTGGTGCGGCCTTCGGACCGGCGGCCGCCGCGCACCATCGGCTTCATCCAGTGCGTGGGCTCCCGCAGTCTGTCTCGGGGCGTGCCCTACTGCTCGAACATCTGCTGCATGAACACCATCAAGCAGACGCTGCAGATCGCCGAGCACTACCCCGAGGTGCGCTCGGTGGTCTTCCACCAGGACATCCGGGCCTTCGGCAAGGGCTTCGAGGACCTCTACCGGCGCAGCCGGGAGGCCGGCGTGCGCTACGTCCGGGGGCTGCCTGGCCTGGTGGAGGAGGACCCGGAGAGTGGCGACCTCCTGGTGCACGTGGAGAACACGGCCACCGGCCGCCTCGGGCAACAGCGCCTCGATCTCCTGGTCCTCGCCGTGGGCCTCGTGCCCCGGGGCAGCGGCAACGGCGACGGCCGGCCGGCCCTGGAGCAGATCCTGAGCCTGTCCCGGACCGCGGACGGTTTCGTCCAGGAGGCGCACCCGAAGCTCCTGCCGGTGGACGCACCCAGCCGCGGCGTCTACTTCGCCGGTTGCGTCGAGGCGCCCAAGGACATCAAGGACTCGGTCACCCAGGCCGGGGCGGCCGCCAGCCGGGCTGCCAACCTCCTGGCCGCCGGCCAGGTGCGGGTCGAGGCCATCACAGCCCGCCTGGTGCCCGATCTGTGCAACTACTGCGGCCGCTGCGCTCGAGTGTGCCCGTACCACGCCGTCACTGCGGCCAACAAGAAGGAGCAAGAGCTGCCGGTCATCGTCGAGGCGGCCTGCGCCGGCTGCGGCACCTGTGCCGCCGAGTGCCCGGCGGACGCCATCGCCATGCGGCACTTTGCCGACGAACAGATCCTCGCCCAGATCGACGCCATCCTGGCCGAGGATCCCCGGGAGAAGATCGTCGCCTTCGCCTGCAACTGGTGTTCCTACGCCGGCGGCGACAACGCCGGCACCTCGCGCCTGCAGTACCCGGCCTCGGGGCGGCTCATCCGCACCATGTGCAGCGGCCGGGTGGACGAGAAGTTCGTCTGGTACGCCTTCCGCAAGGGCGCGCCCCTGGTCCTGGTGTCGGGCTGCCACTTCTCCGACTGCCACTACATCAGCGCCGTCACCTGGACCCAGAAGCGCATCGAGCGCGTCTGGAACCGGATGGAGAAACTCGGCATCCGCCCGGCCCGGCTCCAGCTCGAGTACATCAGCGCCGCCGAGGGCCAGAAGTTCGCCCGCGTCATGCGCGAGCTGGACGGCCTGCTGCGCAAGGTCACTCCCGAGGAGGTGGCGGAGACCCGGCGCATCCTCGAGACGGAGGAGGAGAAGGAACGGCGCCGGGCCGAGCGGGCCCGGGCCAAGGCGAAGGAGAAGGACAAGAAGGGCCGGCAGAAACCTGCCGCCCAGGAGGTGTGAGATGAAGACCTTCCAGTGCCTGCGTTGCGACCACCGCTTTCCGGTGAAGGACTACGACCCGAAGGCCTCGGTGGAGCGCGCCTGCCCCCGCTGCGGGAGCAACAGCGTCCGGCCGCAGTCCGAGAAGTCGCAGGAGGGGGGCAGGGACGGACCACAGCGGCAGGCCGCAACCCCTGGAGAGGGATGATGGCGATGAGCAAGATGCATACATCCGTGGACCGGGTCATGGAGGACCACCGGGAGCTGCGCCGGCGGCTCGACGAGCTGTGCGCCTTCCTGGAGGTGCCGCGGCCCGAGTGCGGGGAGCTCGGCTCCCACGAGTGGGCCTCCTGCCTGGCCCGGCACCTGATCGAACTCCACGCCCGGGTGAGCAGCCACTTCCAGGAGGAGGAGGCGAGCGGCGCCCTGGAGGAGGTCGCCCGCCAGGTCCCCCGTGTCGCCGCCGACCTGGAGCGGCTCACCAGCGAGCACGGCACCATCCTCGACGGCCTGCGCAGCCTCCTGGACGACGTCCTCCTCTATGCGGAGAAACGGCCCGTGGGGCATCCCGAGCTGCGCCGCCGTGTCCAGGCCACCCTCGACCACCTGGCCCGCCACGAGGCGGAGGAGACCGACATCCTCCAGCGCGCCTGGTACGAGGACCTGGGCTACGGAGGGTACTGACGGCTGGGTGGTCCGCCGCGCAGGTGAGATTCGCGGCATGGCTACAAGACCCCCGCCGGGGTCCGGCGCGATCTCACCCTGCCGTCGAAGGTGGCGGCATGACGATTCGCCAGGTCTTGTGTCCCATGTGCAGCTCACCGAAACCCTTTCGCCTATGACGGGGCCGAGCAGGTGCAGCTGGCCTTCCTCGGTGCCAGCTCTTCGCCGAGCTTCGTGGCGGCCCTGGAGGGCAAGGGCGTGGCCGAGCGCTTCATCCGGACGCCGAAGGAGCAGATCCTCTGGGGCGAGCACTTCACGGGCCTGGAGCGGCACGGCGACAAGCCCCGCGACCGGGTCCGGCCCGCACTCACCCCGCCATCGCAGCTGGCAGCATGACCTTCGGCCCAGTCCTGTGTCCTACGAACCAGGGGCGGTACAGCCTGTTCGACGCCGGCGGGAGGGTCCGGGCGAGGGCGGAGGTCGCCGCGGATGGCAGGACGAGCGTCTCCACGTGGGATGGGGACGGCGACAGGCAGGCCACCTTCCACCCAGGGCCCTGGTCTGACCCGGCGACGGCGCCTAGAATCGCCGGGGCGAGCCTCGACGGGCCGATAGCTCAACTGGTCAGAGCAGCGGACTCATAATCCGTGGGTTGCAGGTTCGAGTCCTGCTCGGCCCATTTCCCCGACCGGGGGGCCTTCTTTTGCGGGGTATACTCCAGACAGCCCCCTGGGGTCGGCTGCAATCCCCCCGCGTGCACCCCATGGATCTCTTCCGCAGGTCCCTCCGTTCCCTTACCCCCCTCCTCTGCCTCCTGGCGGCCACGCCCCTGGCCGCCCAGGACCTGGTCCAGTACCAGGACGTCCGCCTGACCAGCCACGACGCCGGGTGGTTCGCCACCTTCGGGAACTGGGTGGCCGTGGACGGCGACGTCGCCCTGGTGGGGGCGCCCCTGTCCAGCCCCCGGGGCCTCTGGTCCGGCGCCGCCTACGTCTTTCGGCGGGACGCCGCGGGCTCCTGGCAGCTCGAGCAGGAGCTCGTCCCCCGGGACGGCGACTTCGAGGACCAGTTCGGTCGCTATGTGAGCATCCACGGCGACACCGCCCTGGTGAGCGCCTTCCACGACTCGGCGCAGGAGCTCTGGTCGGGCTCCGCCTACGTCTTCCGCTACGACCCCCAGAAGCAGCGGTGGGAGGAGGAGCAGAAGCTCGAGCCCGGCGACCCCGAGGCCGGCGCCCAGTTCGGCCGGCACGTGAGCATCCACGGCGACGTGGCCCTGGTCGGTGCCAACCTCGCCGACGAGCAGGGGAACGACTCGGGCTCCGCCTACGTCTTCCGCTACGACCCCCAGAAGCAGCGGTGGGAGGAGGAGCAGAAGCTCGTGCCGCCCGACGGTGGCCCCGAGGAGCACTTCGGGGAGACGACCTCGGTTGCGGACGGGATGCTCATCGTCGGCGCCCACTTCCACGAGGGCCTCGGCCAGCACTCGGGGGCCGCCTACGTGTACCGCTGGGATCCCGGCAGCGCCGCCTGGGTCCTGGAGCAGGAGCTCTTCGCCCAGGACGAGCAGGCCGAGCACCACTTCGGCGAGTCGGTCGCCATCTGGAGCGGGCCCGGCGGCGACGTGGCCCTGGTCGGCGCCCTCTTCGACGGGGATCTCGGCTTCAACGCCGGCGCCGCCTACGTCTTCCGCCGGGATCCCGCCGCCGGTACCTGGTCCCAGGAGGCCAAGCTGCTGCCTGGTGACGGCGGCGCCAAGGACCGCATCGGCTACGACGTGGCCCTGGGCGAGGACGTGGCCCTGGTCGCCGCCTTCTGGGACGACGACAACGGCCCGGACTCCGGCGCTGCCTACGTCTTCCGCCACCACCCGGCCGGCGGCCAGTGGCAGGAGGACTCCAAGCTCCTGGCCACCGAGGGCTCCGCCGGCGACGAGTTCGGCCGGGCCGTCAGCCTCTCGGGGAGCACGGCCCTCCTCGGCGCCCGCTACCACGACGCCCTGGGGCCCGACGCTGGTGCCGCCTACGTGGTGGAGCTCGACACCCTCCGGCCGGAGCCCCTCCCGGTCCTGGCGGGCCAGCCGGTCACCGCCACCGTCACCGGCGGCGCCCCCCTGGCCGACACCTGGCTCTACTACTCGCGCCGGGGCACGGGCAGCACCAGCCTGCCGTCCCTGGGGGTCACCCTGGACCTGGCCCAGGGGCTGGAAGCGGCCCCGCCGGTGGCCAGCGACGTCGCCGGGACGGCCTCCTGGACCCGGACCGTGCCGGCCACGGTGAGCGGCCGGCGCATCTGGCTCCAGGCGGCCCAGAGCGGCTGGACGTCCCACGCCATCTCGATCCTCATCCACTGACCCGGACGGCCCCGAGCGCTCCCGGTCCTCGACCCCGGCCCCCCGGGGCTGGCAGAATGGCGGCCATGCAGATCGCCATCACCTACTGCGTGCAGTGAAACTACCTGCCCCGGGCGGCCGGTCTGGCCGCCGAGCTGCAGGAGGCCTTCGGCGTCGAGCCGGAGCTCGTCGAGGGCTCCGGCGGTGTCTTCGACGTCCGGGTGGACGGCGAGCTGCTGTTCAGCAAGCACGCCGAGGGCGACCGCTTCCCCGAGCCCGGGGAGGTGGTGCGCCTCATCCGGGAGCGGCGGGGCTGACCCCCCCGGCGCTCCCCGGGCCCGCGTCCCCCCCCTGGACCCCGCCCCTGCGGACCCACGCCCCCCTTCCCCAGCCCACCCACACGACCCCACTCGCCCAGGCCCACCCGGCGTGCCCCGCCCCGCACCCCCCCCCCCCCGCCCCCCGCCCACCCCCCGCGGCCCCCA
>CAYMFV010000042.1:0-12945 GCA_964389745.1 uncultured Planctomycetales bacterium
CGGTCCTCCGCCAGCCAGGCCTGGACCACGGTGCGCCCGCCGTCCCAGGCCCGGATGACGGTGCCCGCCGTGCCGCGCAGGGCCATGGCCCCCTGCCCCCCCCACTCGACCTCGGCGAAGGCCTCCCGGTCGCCGCTCTCGCTCCCGTCCAGGAGGGGCAGGAGGGAACGGCCCGCCAGGCCGGGGGGGGGCTGGAGACCCAGGAGATCGGCCAGGGTCGGGTAGAGGTCCACGCTCCGGACCCGTTCGGATACCCGGCGGCCGGCGGGCAGGCGCCCTGGCCAGCGCATCACCAGGGGCACGCGCAGCAGCTCCCGGTGCAGGGAGTGGCCGTGGCCCCAGGCGCCGTGGTCGTGGAACTCCTCCCCGTGGTCGCTGGTGAGGACCACCAGGGTGTCGTCCAGGAGGCCCCGCTGCCAGAGCTTCTCCAGGAGGGCGCCGATGGCGGCGTCCACCTCGTGGATGCAGCCGTCGTAGTTGGCGAGCAGGGCCCCCCGCTCGGCGGCCGGCAGCTCGGGCCCGGGCCGGAAGGGCAGGAACATGCCGGCGGCGGGCTGGGGATGCCAGGTGGCGGCCTCCGGGTCCTCCGGGTTGCCGAAGAGCCGGTGCGCCGGCGCCGGGGCGTAGGGCGTGTGGGGCTCCATGTAGTGGAGCCAGGCGAACCAGGGCGCCGCCTTCGGGAGCCCATCCAGCCAGCCCAGGAACTCCTCCTGGATGCCCGCCGCCTGCAGGCCGCGGCGGTCCTCGGAGAGGTCGAAGGGAGAGTTCACCAGGTCCAGGAGGAGCAGCCAGGGCGCCGCTGGCAGGCGCAGGGACTCCACCCAGGTGTCGTGCAGTCGGTCCAGGACCTGCCAGGCGAGCAGCGCGCTGACCGGGCTGTCCATGGCACCCCGGTAGAAGTCCACGCCGTCGCCGAAGCCGAAGATCCGGGAGACGAAGGAGTTGGCCGAGACCAGGGCCGTGTGGTAGCCCGCGGCGTGGAGCAGCTCGTGCAGGGTGGTGGCCTCCGGAGCCAGGCGCGAGGCGATGCGCTCCACCCGGTGGGTCGGTGGCTCGAGCCCCGTGAGGATGGTGGCGGTGCTCGGCTTGGTGTGGGGCGCCGAGGCCAGGCACTCGGCGAAGAGGACGCCGCCGGCCGCCAGGCGATCCAGGTGCGGGCTGGTGTCCCGGGAGTAGCCGTAGCAGCCCAGGTGGTCGGCCCGGAGGGTGTCCACCAGCAGGACCAGGACGTTCGGCAGCCCCGGCCGCACCGGTGGGGGGGGGGCAGCCGTGCGGGCGGCGCCAGCGGCGGCGGTCAGGGGCAGGAGGGCCCAGAGCGCCAGGAGGCCGGCCAGGGCCAGGCGCGGGCGGCGGCCGCAGCCGGCCAGGAGCAGGCCGGCCGGCCGGTGCAGGAGGAGGGCGGCGGCCGGCAGGGCCAGGAACAGGAGCAGGGCGTTGGCCAGGAGGCTCGGGGGGCTCCAGGCGTCGGGCAGGACGCGGACGTTGAGGACGGCCCCCGCCGTCCAGACCAGGAGCAGGGCGGCGTGGGCCGCCAGGAGCTCCGCGGCGGTGCCGAGGCGGCGGCCCAGGACCGGCAGGCGGGCGGCGCCGGCCACGGCGAGACCCGCGGCCAGGCCCAGGATGCCGTGGAGCAGGGCGGCGGCGGTCAGGGCCCGGGCGCCCCCGAAGGCGAACAACCCCCGGCTCCACAGCCAGGTGGCCTCGACCAGCCCGGCCAGGATCCACAGGGGCAGGGCGATGGCCAGGGAAGAGAGAATGGGACGCACCGGCAGGATTCTAGGGATACTGGCAGCCATGTCCGCCCGCGCCGCCTGTCTCCTCCTGGCCCCCCTCCTGACGGCCCCGAGCCTGGCGCCGGCCTGCTCCGCGGGCGGCACCCGGTCCAGGCGGGAGCCGGCAGTCCGGACCCAGGAGCCGCCGGCGCCCGACCCGGCGCCGGCCAGGGCCCAGGCCCCGGCGTCCGCCCCGGCAGCGCGCCCGGGGAGACTGGAGGGACCGGGCCTCGACCTGACCGCGGCCGAGGTCCGGCGCATCCTCGAGGCCCCCAAGGGCTCCGTCCTCCGGCGCCTCCGGGAGATGGCCCTTCGCAAGGCGGAGAAGCCCGTCGCCCCCCTGGAGATCCGGCCCGGGGCCCACCTCTCCAGCCCGGAGAAGTCGCCGCGCTACGTGCCCCGGGCCCAGGCGATGCCCCTGGGCTTCCTCCGGGAGTACAACCTCCAGGTGGACGCCCGGGGCCTGGCCTGGCGGGTGACGGGGCAGCAGCGCTACGCCCGGGAGGTGGCCCGCCACCTGCGCCCCTGGGCCCGCTACAGCCCGCCCATGGGCCAGGGGCGGCTGGAGGGGGGGGAGCCCTCGGTCATGCACCGGAACTTCTACGGCATCCTCCGGGCCGCCTGGCACGCCTGGCCGGCCCTGGACCCGGAGGCCCGGGCGGCCACGGTCCACCTGTGCCGGACCATCCAGGACCGGCTCCTCGACTGGTGGCAGCACACCGGCTGGGTCCGGGGCAACCACCAGGCGGCCAGCAACCAGACCGGCATCTACGCCGCCTTCGTGCTCCTGCGGGCCAGCGAGACCGACCCCGACCTCGTTTCCCGGGAGGAGGCCTGGGGCCGCCTGGAGCGCTTCGTCCGGGGGGGGGCGGAGGTGCCGCCGGCGGCCCTGGTCCTGGGCGAGCCGCCGGTGCCCGGCAGCGTCGGCTTCGAGCGCCAGGTCCTGTACGGCATTGTCGGCCCCGAGAACCGGGAGCTGTGCCGGCGCCGCTACGACCCGGAGCTGGTAGTGGACGGCAGCAGCCTCGACTTCCTGTACAAGCCGGCCGGCAAGCGCATGGAGTACCACATGCTGGTCAGCCACCACCTGCTGATGACCTGGTGGGTGCTCCGGCGCAACGGCCTGGACCAGGTGCTCCTGGAGCACCCCGAGGCGGTGGCCGCCCGCCTCTCGGCCCTGGTGGACTTCACCCGGCCCTACTGGGAGACCGGCAAGCGCCTGCCGGGCGCCCGGGGCAGCGTCCCGAAGCCCGAGAACCACTTCGTCTGGCGCCAGGTGATGTGGCTGGCCTGGCGGCTGTTCCCCGAGAAGACGTGGATCGGGCCGATCCTGGCCCGGGGCCGGCCGGCGAGCTTCGACGAGATCTACTTCGCGGCGGCGGACCCCCTGCCGGCCCGCTGAGGAGGCAGGCGGCGGGCGGAGCCCGGGGGGCCTCAAGGCCGGCGCCGGCCGGCCGATGAGGAGGGCCCGGGCGGTCCCCCCTGCCCGGGCGCAGCTCCCGGTCGCGCCGGGATTCCGCCCATGCCTCTCGCAGCCCTCCTCTTTCTGTCCCTGCCGGCGCCGCTCCCCGCCCTCCAGGAGCCCGGTCTGGGCATCACCCCCACGGAGGTCCAGCGCGTCCTCCAGGCGCCGCCCTACTCCCCCCTCTGGCGGATGCGGGTCCAGCTCGACCAGCGGGCGAAGCTCGGCTACCCCACCCTGGACATCGAGCCAGGCAAGCACGTCTCCACCAAGCGCAAGATCCGCGCCGGCTACGTGAGCTCCCAGGAGGCCATGCCCCTGGGCTTCCTCATGGAGTACAACGAGCGGGTCGACGCCCTGGGGCTCCAGTACCTGCTGACCGGCGACCAGCGCTACGCCGACCGGGTCGGCGAGCACATCCGCTCCTGGGATCCCTTCTCCCCCCCCTTCGGCCTCGGCCGGGAGGAGGGCGGCGAGCCGAGCATCATGCACCGGAACTTCTACGGGCTGCTGCGGGGCGTCTACAACGCCTGGCCGGGCCTCGACCGGGCGGCCCGGGCCAGCGCCGTGGCCTTCTGCCGCATCCTCCAGGACCGCCTGCAGGACTGGTGGGAGCACACCGACTGGATCCGGGGCAACCACGCGGCGGCCAGCAACCAGACCGGCCTGTACGCCGCCCTGGTTCTCGCCCAGGCCGCCCGGACCGATCCCGACCTGGTCTCCCGCCGGGAGGCAGGCAAGCGCCTGCAGCGCTTCGTAATCACCGGCCTGCAGTTCCCGGCGGACAGCGCCATCCTGCGTTCCCCCCCCCTGGAGGGGCTGGTGGGCTTCGAGCGCCAGGTGCAGACCGGGATCCTCAACGAGGACAACCGGGCCATCTACGTCCAGCGCTATCCCGAGGCCGCCACCTGTCCCGAGGGCGAGTCCCTGGACTTCCTGTACAAGCCGTCGAACCAGCGCATGGAGTACCACCTGCTGGTGATGCACCACCTGATGCTCACCTACTGGGTGCTGGTCCGCAACGGCCTGGACCAGGAGCTGCTGGACGATCCCGCCGAGGTCCGGCGGCAGATCGAGCGGCTCGTGGACTACACCCGCCCCTACTTCGAGACCGGCCAGCTCCTCCCCGGCGCCACCGGGGACTCTCCCGACCCGACCCGGGACCGGCGCACCCGGGAGATCCTGTCCATGGCGGTACGCATCTTCCCGGACAAGCTCTGGATCCAGCCGATCCTCGACGCCGGCCGCCCCTACTTCACCGAGATGTACAGCGCCGCCTGCGACCCCTTCTGAGCCGCCCGTCACCACACCTATACTGGCGGCATGGAGGAGCCCGGCGCCAAGGCGAGCCCGGCGCGCCGGCCCCGGCGGCTCGGCGCCGCCGTCCGGGGGGGGCTCCTGGCCCTGCTGCCCGGCGCCGCCCTGGCGGCGGTGGAGGGCGGCCTGCTCCTCTTCCTGGGGGGGCTCCGCTTCACCGACCCGGGCCGGGAGCTCCTCCGGGTCCAGGTCCTCTACGCCGCCGCCGCCGCCCTGCTCGCCGGCCTCTTCGGGCTGGCCCTGCCCCGCCGGCGCAGCCGGAGCCTGGTGGCGGCGAGCCTCGGGCTCCTCGCCGGGGTGGTCGCCCTCTGGTGGCTGCGGACGCGGACGCCGCTCGCCGAAGCCGCCTGGAACGCCCCGGCCGGGCTGGCGGCCCTGGGAGGCGCCATCGTCCTGGGGGTGCTCCTCCTGGTCGGCCTGCGCCGGCAGCGGCCGGCGGTGCTGCTCCTGGTTGCCCTGCTCCTGGCCGGCGGCGGCCAGGCCCTGGCTCGCTACGTCGCGCCCCGGGCCGGCGGGGATCTCGCCGGCCGCCCCCCGCAGGCGGCGCCGCCGGGCGCGCCGGACGTGGTCGTCGTGCTCATCGACACCCTGCGCGCCGACCACCTGGGCTGCTACGGCTACGAGCGCCGGCCGACCTCGCCGGTCCTGGACGGCCTGGCGGAGCGCGGCGCCCTCTTCGAGCAGGCCATCGCCCAGGCGCCATGGACCCGGCCGTCGGTGGCCTCGCTGTTCACGGGCCTCTACCCGGCGAGCCATGACACGGTCACCATCCACTCCCGGCTGCCGGACGCCCTGCCGACCCTGGCGACCTGGTTCCGGGAGCACGGCTGGCAGACGGCGGGGTTCTCGGCGAACACCCAGATCTCGCCGGGCTTCGGTTTCGCCCGGGGCTTCGAGCACTTCTGGTGCAAGGGCAGCGGCAGCCTCGAGGCCGGCACCGCCCTGGGCGGCCTCAAGGGCCTGTTCCGCCGCTGGCTGATCCTGACCGACATCCCGAAGCGGCTCGTGGCCTGGGGGCTCATGGAAGGGACCCTGGGCGGCGCCCCGGCGGCAGTGGTGAACGCCCGGGTCGAGGACTGGCTGCCCGAGGCCGACCCGGAGCGGCCGCGTTTCCTGTACGTCCACTACATCGACCCCCACCACCCCTACCGGCCGCCGGAGTACCTCCTGCCCGACCCGCCGGAGGACACGGCGCGACTGCACGAGGTGCTGCCGGTCATCAAGGACTTCCTGCCCGGGGACGTGCTGCCGGATCCCGGGGAGGAGGTGCGCGAGGGGCTGCTCAGCCTCTACGACCAGGAGATCCGGTACGTGGACCGGGAGCTGGGCCGGCTGCTCGAGCGGCTGGAGGCGGCGGGCGTGCTGGGCCCCGAGGACTGGCTGGTCGTGACCTCCGACCACGGCGAGGAGTTCCACGACCACGGCCAGTGGCTGCACGGTGGGTCCTTGTTCCAGGAGTTGATCCACGTGCCCCTGATCGTCCAGGGCCCCGGCGTGCTCCCCGGCCTGACGCTGTGGAACCCGGTGGAGCTCGTGGACGTGCTGCCGACCCTGGCCGCCGCCGCCGGAGCGCCGCTGGACTTCGAGGTCCACGGCAGGGACCTGGCCCCGATGCTCCGCGGCGAGGCGGGCGGCGACCTGGACCGGGAGGTGGTCAGCCAGGACCTGGCCCCGCCCCGCATGGAGGCCCTGCTCCAGGGCGACCGCAAGCTGATCCACGCCGAGCTGCCGGACCGGGAGCTCTGGTACGAGTTCGACCTGGACCGGGACCCGGGCGAGACCGCGCCGCCGGTGGCAACCCCCGACGCCGGGCTCCTCCAGGCCTTCCGGGCGGCCATGGAACGCGCGGGGCAGTACCTCCGGGCCCGAGCCGAGACCGTGGACTGGAGCGACGCCGAGCGGGCGAACCTGGAGGCGCTGGGCTACGCCGAGGGGGGGGAGTAACGGCTGCGTCGCGGTGCGGGCCCCTGGAGATGCTGCGCCAGGGTCTACCACAAGGCGTGATCCACCTCGATCCCGTAGCTGGGCGGAACGGTCGCGTCCGGGTCCTCCAGCTCCTCGATCGAGACCAGGCAGTCGGTGATCGTCGGCCCGTCCACGGTCGTACGCACCCGCAGCGTTGCCGGCGGCAGCAGTTCCGCGTCAAAGCCGTTCTGCAGGAGCTTGTCCACGATCTTCTGGGCGGCCGGCTCTACCGAATCCCCGGCCTGGACCTGGACGGTCGCAGACTTGAGGTACGGGGTCCCCCCGGCCTTCTCGCCGGTGACGGTGAACCCGGAGATGAAACCGGCGCCCTGGAACGGCAGCACGGTAATCGTAACCGTCGCAACCTCGTTCTGTGTCGCTCCCGCAGGCGGCTGGAACGTCTGGATGGTCTTGATGTGCCCATTCTTTGGCGTCGGATCGCCGACGCGCGTCGCCGTGGCCCCGACCATGGCGTCACGGGACAGAACGATCCTGTCCGGGCCATCGGGCACCTCCTCCACGTCCGCGGTGCCTGCTGCCACCTCCCTGTTGATGTCATCCGCGACCACGGCCGCCATGGCATCCTCGGTGGTACCGGTCGGGAGGGGCATCGTGAAGGTGATGGGCTCCTGGCCATCCCTGGTCACCGTCACCGTCGTCTCCCAGTCCGTATCGATGATGTCCAGGTCGCAGATCACGTCGTAGACCAGGACGTTGTTGCCCCGCTGCCCCTGCACGCTCCCTGGAGGACAGGTCCACAACGCCCAGGAGGGACCCAGAGCAACGCAAGCGATCAAGGCGATTCCCTGTTTCATGGTCAGTTCCCTTCGTCGAGTCCACCGATGAGGAAAAAGCCAGGTGCGTATACAATACACTCCCCTGGCCCATCCAGTGAAACCACCCAGCCAGCGGCAGACAGGATGTCGATCATGTGCTGGTCAAGCTCCGGGTTGGTGATCTGGGCAGGTGGCACACCACTCGACTTCAGACGCAGCACCTTGGCACCTGTGCGATTCCAGCCTCTGCCTCCCCTTCGCTTGCGTGCCCTTGTTTGACGGCCCCGGCTGTGGCCCCATTCTCCCCGGGCCACGACCCGTCTGATTCCTCGTCCCGCTCGACACGACCGGCCCACCCGAAGGGGGCCATGCCGGGGTATCACACAGCTGCGCGAGCGCGGCGCGGCGCAGAATCGCGAAACACCAGGCGCCCCAGGGGTTCCCGAAGAGTCCAGTGGGTCTTCTTCTTCCGAGGCGTATCTACGGTTTTCCACATCTACGGGATCCCGGTTTCAATACCACCTCCAGATGGCAAGATCAAGTCTCTTGTCGGAGACCCCCTTGATCTCCCCAGTCCCCCCCAGTTCCCGTCTGGCCTGGGAGGGAAACCGTCCCCCATTCAGGCAAGGCCCGGCGCTCTCGGAAGCAGCTCCTCCTACACCCACCCCTCCCGACGGGCCGCCGCCACGCTCCCCGGCCGGTAGCCCCGGGGGTCCAGCGTCACCCGGCGGTAACCCGCCGCTTCCCCCACCTGCTGGAGCTCCGCCGCCATGGCGAGGGCCCGGGGGAGCTCCTCCCGGGCGAACTCCAGCCGCAGCTCCTCCTCCCCCACGTGACGGGCCCGCAGCACCCGGAAGCCCAGGTCCCGCAGGGCGGTCTCCACCTGCTCCACCCGGGCCAGGCTGCCGGCGGTCACCGGGACCCCCGCCGCGATCCGCGATGCCAGGCACGGCGCCGCCGGCTTGTCGGCCACCGGCAGGCCGCGGGAGCGGGCCCAGGACCGCACCAGGGCCTTGCCCCAGCCAGCCTCCCGCAGCGGCGCCCGGACGCCCCGGGCCCCGGCGCTCCGGGAGCCCGGGCGGTCCGCCGGGTCGTCGTCGGCGTTCTCGCCGTAGAGCAACGCCCAGCCCCGCTCTCGGGCCAGGGGCTCCGCCGCCGTGAACAGGGCCTCCTTGCACCAGAAGCAGCGGTCGCCGGCGTTGGCCACGTAGCGGGGGTCCTCGAGCTCCCGGGGCTCCACCACCGCCAGCTCCACCCCGAGCCGCCGGGCCATCTCCTCCGCCTCCCGGCGCTCCCAGCGGGCCAGGCTGGGGCTGTCCGCCAGGACCGCCAGGACCCGCTCCCGGCCCAGGACCTCGGCGCAGGCGGCCACCAACACGGTGGAGTCCACGCCCCCGGAGAAGGCCACCACCGCCCCGGGCAGCTCCCGGATCCGGGCGGCCAGGGCCTCCCAGGCGCCGGCGGGCACCCCCTCCATCACCGGATCTCCTCCTCCGGGCGGCGCTCCGACCGGGGAAGGTACCGGTTGGCAAGTCGCAGGTAGGTCGGGATCGAGTGGCGCAGGAACTCCCGCTCCTTCTCCGACACCTCCCGGATCACCTTCGCCGGCACGCCGGCCACCAGGACGCCTGGGGGCACCTCGGCGCCCTCCCGGACCAGGGCGCCCGCCGCCACCACGGCCCCCGCGCCGATCCGGGCCCGGCCGAGGATCGTGCTCTGGATGCCGATCAGGCAACCGTCCCCCACCTCGATGCCGTGCACCACGGCGCCGTGGCCGATGGTGCACTCCTTCCCGATGACGCAGGGCAGCCCCGAGTCGGTGTGGATGACCACCCCGTCCTGGACGTTGGTCCGCTCCCCGATGGTGATCGGCGCCTCGTCGCCCCGGACCACGGCGCCGAACCAGATGTTGACGTCCCGGCCCAGGCGCACGTCGCCCGTCACCACGGCCGTGCAGGCGATCAGGGCGCCGCTGGCCGGGTCCCGGCGCACCAGGCCCTCGTCGGGCACGGGGAAGGGCAGCGTCGGGGGGGGGCTGGACTTGCTCATGGGGTCACGGGGGCGTGGGACATGGCCAGGGCGGCGGCGGCGCCCATGGCGTTGTGCAGGGCGTGGGCCATCCAGACCTCCCGGAGGCGGCCGCTGCGCCAGTAGATCCAGGCGAAGAGGCCGCCCAGGTAGAGGATCGGCAGCCAGGCCACCGGCTCGTGGAAGAGGGCGAAGAGCAGGGCCGAGAGGAAAAGGGCCCGGCCCGGCCCGACGTCCGGGCGGCCGGCGAGCCAGCGCCACAGGAAGCCCCGGAAGAGGAGTTCCTCCAGGAAGGGCAGGGCCAGGACGGCCAGGAGGAGGGCCGGCAGCAGGCCCGGGCCCCGGACCGCCCCGAGCTCCACGGCCACCTCCTGGACCGGGGCCTCCCGCCCCAGGGCCCCGAGGAGGAGCTGGTTGAGGATGGCCAGGGCGAAGTAGCCGGGCAGGCCCGCCAGCCAGCAGCGGGCCCCGAAGCCCCGGGGCAGGGCGCCGGCGGGGCGGGCGGGGCGCCAGGCGCCGGCCCGCCAGCGGAGCCAGGCGACCGCCAGGAGGCCGGCGACCAGGCCCACCAGGAGGCGGCCGACGAGGGTCTCCCGCCAGGCCCCGGGCAGGAGGAGGGCCGGCAGGCCGACGAGCCAGAAGGCGAAGGCGGCCAGGAGGTCCAGGCCCCGGAGCCGGCGGCGGAAGGCCGGGAAGACCGCCGGGGGCCGGGCCAGGCGACCCAGGAGGAAGGCCGAGAGGCGGGCCAGGACCCCGGCCAGGAGGAGGGCGCCGAGGACGGCGAGCACGCCTTCAGGCCGGAGCCCCCACCACGCCCTCCTCGGGCGAGCTGGCGCTGGCGTAGCGCTTGCGGGGGATGCGGCCGGCCAGGAAGGCGTCCCGGCCCGCCTCGCAGGCGGCCTTCATGGCCCGGGCCATGCGCAGGGGGTCCCGGGCCTGGGCCACGGCGGTGTTCAGGAGCACCCCGGCCGCCCCGAGCTCCATGGTGACGGCGACGTCGCTGGCCGTGCCGACGCCGGCGTCGACGATCACCGGCACCTCCAGGGTCTCGACGATGAGGGCGATGTTCTGGGGGTTCAGCACCCCCTGGCCGCTGCCGATGGGCGAGCCCGCCGGCATCACCGAGGTGGCCCCGGCCTCCTGGAGGTGCCGGGCCAGGACCACGTCGTCGCTGGTGTAGACCAGGACGGTGAAGCCCTCCCGGACCAGGGTCTCGGTGGCCTCGAGGGTGGCCACGGGGTCGGGCAGGAGGGTGCGCTTGTCGCCCAGGACCTCGAGCTTCACCAGGTCGGTCTCGAGCATCTCCCGGGCCAGGCGGGCGGTGCGCACCGCCGCCGCGGCGTCGAAGCAGCCCGCGGTGTTGGGCAGCAGCGTGTAGCGCTCCCGGTCCAGCCAGTCGAGCAGCCCCTGCCCCGGCGGCTCGTCCTGGGGGATCCGGCGGACGGCGACGGTGACGCACTGGGTCCCGGAGAGCTCCAGTGCCTGCTGCATGGTCGGGTAGTCCCGGTACTTCCCGGTACCCAGGAAGAGCCGGGAGGTGAAGGAGTAGGGCCCCAGGCGCAGGGGGGGGTCGGCGGGGATGGGATTCTGCACGGTTCCTGCCTCGCGGCCGGCCTCAGCCCCCGCCCACGAGCCGGACCACCTCGATCCGGTCGCCGGGAGCCACCGGGGTCCGCCCGTGGTCGGCCCGGCGGACCACCGCCCCGTTGCGCTCCACCGCCACCCCGGGGCCCTCGGCCCCGAGCTCCCGGAGGAGGTCGGCCACGGTCAGGCCAGACCGCCAGGGCCGGGGGCGGCCGTTGAGGAGGTACTCCGCACGGCCAGCCTCGGTACGGGGACGGGCGTCGGCCATCGGCTGCCCATCCTAGCCCCTTCCAGGTCCCGGGGGCAGGGCGGCGGTCTTGCCAGGGTCCGCCGGGAGGGTATCCTGATACGGTCCGAATCTGCCCCCCGGGGCAGGGAGGTGTCCGGCAGGGTCGGGCACCGGGATCGCCCACGTCCTCCCGCGGCCGCCCGCGGGCGTCGGGTGTGCAGGAGACCCTGCACACCCGAGTTTCTTGTGGGCCCCCGGTGGCCAGCCGACGGGTGCCGCGGACGGGACCTCCAGGAACACGCACCATGAGGAAGGACGAGATCCTCCGGATGATCGACGCCATCCACCGCGAGCGCGGGGTGGATCGGGACATCCTTTTCCATGCCCTGGAGGAGGCCCTGTCCACCGCTGCCCGGAAGAAGATGGGCGTGGCGGAGGGCCTGGACGTGCGCATCGACCGGCGCAGCGGCGAGATCTCCCTGATCGCCCAGGACGGCACCGTCACCATCCCCTCGGCCGAGGAGCTGGGCCGGATCGCCGCCCAGACCACCAAGCAGGTCTTCCTGCAGAAGATCCGGGAGGCCGAGCGGGACAAGGTCTACGACCAGTTCTCCGGCCTGGTCGGGACCATCGTCTCGGGAACGGTCCACAAGATGGAGGGGCCGAACGCCATCCTCCAGCTCTCGGGCCGGGTCGAGGCCCTGCTGCCCCGCTCCGAGCGGGTCCCCAACGAGCGCCTGCACGTGGGTGACCGCCTCCGGGTCCTCGTCAAGGAGGTGCGCAAGGAGGGCTCCCGGGTGGTGATCATCGCCTCCCGCAAGGACCCGGACTTCGTGCGCAAGCTCTTCGAGGTCGAGGTACCCGAGATCCGGGACGGCCTCATCCAGGTGATGCGGGTGGCCCGGGACCCGGGCTATCGCTGCAAGGTCGCCGTCTACAGCTCCGACCCCCGGGTGGACTCCATCGGCGCCTGCCTGGGCCAGCGGGGCACCCGGATCCGCAACGTCAACGACGAGCTCGGCGCCGAGAAGATCGACATCATCGAGTGGAGCGAGTCCCTGGAGGAGCTGGTCCAGAACGCCCTCAAGCCGGCCAAGAACATCCCGGTGGACCACATCTTCCCGGACGAGGAGAACCAGTCGGTCTTCGTCCTGGTCGACGAGGAGCAGAAGCCCCTGGCCATCGGTATGGGCGGCCGCAACGTCCGCCTGGCGGCCCGGATCGTCGGCTGGGAGATCGAGATCAAGACCCCGTCGGAGTACGAGGCCGAGCTGCTGGCGGCCCAGGACTCCCAGGAGGGGGAGCTGGCCCCGGAGGGGTCAGCCGCGCCCGAGGAGCCGGTGCCCCCGGCGGCGGAGGACCCGGACCCCCAGCAGCCGGACCAACCCAATCCGCAGGAGGCTGACGCTTGAGCCAGAAGGTCAAGGTCCACGCCCTCGCCAAGCGCTACGGCTTCAAGTCCGCGGAGTTCGTCCAGCTCCTGCGCAAGATCGGTTTCGCGGTGAGCTCCTACCAGGCCTCCATCGAGGAGTGGGACGTCCCCGTCATCGAGGAACGCCTGGTCCGGGGCGGCCTGCTGGACCCGGCCAAGGCCACCACGCTGGAGCCCGCGGCGGTCGCCGAGGAGGAGAGCTCCTCGGGCGGCGCCCGCTTCAACGTCGTGGTGGAGCCGGCCAGGGTCGACAGCGACGAGGAAACGGCGGCGGAGACCCCGGCGCCGGCCGAGGCCGAGGTCGAGGAGGCCGCGGCGGTGAGCACCGCCAGCGGCGACGAGCCGGCCACCGGGACGCCTGCGCAAGCGGCGCCCCCCCC
>CAYMFV010000043.1:0-12941 GCA_964389745.1 uncultured Planctomycetales bacterium
GGGAGGACGGCCACCCGGACGGCTCCGGGCCCGGCCGCCAGGCCGCCGTCCTGGACCTCCAGGCCCTGGGCCAGCTCCCATCCCTGCCCGCTCTCGGCCGCGAAGTACCCGCGCCCCTCGAGCAGGTCCTCCGGCAGGGTCGGGCCGGTCGCGGGACCTCCGGCCATGGCGCTCCCCGGGGTGGCCTCCCGGTCCGGACCACTCCGGCCGAAGCGCCACCACAGGGCGCCGGCCCCCAGCCCCAGGGCCAGGACCAGGACCAGGAGCAGGGGGCCGCTCTGGCGCCGCTCGGAGAGGGCCTCGGCCACCGCCCGCCGGTGCAGGGCCGCCTCGGGCTCCTCCGCCCCCGCCGGCGCGCCAGCGGCGGCCGCGCCGGTCCCTCCGGGCGCGTCGGCCTCGGCGAGGAGGCGCAGGCGACAGGCGCCGAGGCGCAGCTCGCTGCCGGGGAACCACTCGCCCTCCTGGACCTTCATGCCCCCGGACCAGGTGCCGTTGGTGGATCCCAGATCCCGGAAGCGGACGGTGCCCGCGGCGGCCACCTCCAGCTCGAGGTGCTGGCCGGAGACGGAATCCTCGGCCAGGCGCAGGGCGTTGCCCGGACGGCGCCCGGCTACGTGGCGGCCAGGGGGCAGCTCCACCACCCGGCCGGCCTCCGGGCCTGTCAGGATCTCGATGCGGACCATGCGTGGGAACGGAACTCGGCGCCGGGCGGGCGGAGGGTGAGTCTAGGGGGACCTGGAGCGGCCGGCAACGCCGCCGGGACGGCACACGGGCCAGGGCTGGCACCGGCACTCACGGCAGGAGGCACAAGAGATGGAGGGGCAGGACCACGAGCGGCAGCGCCAGCGTGTAGCCCAGGATATCCCGGGCCCGGGTGCCCGTTACGGAGAGCGGGGGCGGAGCCCGGGAGGGCGGGGGTCCGGGCGGCCAGCCGCTCCTAGACTGGACGGGTCGTGCGTTTCTTCCACCTGGAGGAGCAGCCGCCCGTCGTCCGGGGCCCGTGGCGGCCGCCGGCGGAGCTGCGCCGTCACCTCCAGGCCCTGCGCCTCGGCCGGGAGCAGGACTTCCTCCTCCTTCCCCCCTCCGGCGAGGCCCTCCGAGCCCGGACGACGCCCCCGGGGCACGTGGAGCTCCTGGGGACCGCCCCCCGGCCCCGCCTGGCCCTCCTGCCGGTGACCCTGGCCACCGCCTGGCCCAAGGGCACCCGGGCCGACGCCCTCCTCGTCCGGGCGGCGGAGAGCGGCGCCGGCCGGATCCTGACCGTGGCCTGGCAACGCAGTGTCGCCGGTCGCTCTGCCCCCCCCCCCGGAGCGCCTGCGCCGCTGGCGCCGCCTGCTCCGGGAGAGCTGCCAGCAATGCCGGCGGCCCATGGTCCCGGAGCTGCTCCCGGAGGCTCTGCCGCCCGGGGAGGCCGTGGCCCGGGCCCGCGGGCTCCTGGTGGCCCTGCACGCTGGCGCCCCCCCCCTGACGGCGGTCCTGGAGGAGCGGCAGCCCGAGGATCTCACCTGCTTCGTCGGCCCCGAAGGCGGGATGACCAGGGAGGAACGGGCCCTCCTGGCCGCCGCTGGCGCCGTGGAGGCCGGTCTCGGCCCCACGGTGCTGCGCATCGAGGCCGCGGCAGCCGCGGCCTGCATCCTGGCGCAGCACTGGTACCTGGGGCGGCAGGGCACTCACAGCCAGCCCCGCTCCATGAAGGAGGTGTAGCGGCCGGCGCCCAGGACCACGTGGTCCAGGAGCTCCACCCCGAGCAGGCGGCCCGCCCGCTGCAGGCGCCGGGTGGTCGCCCGGTCCTCGGGCGAGGGCTCCGGGTCGCCGGAGGGATGGTTGTGGGCCACGACGACCGCCGCCGCCCGGTAGAGGAGGGCCGGGGCGAAGACCTCCCGGGGGTGGACCAGGGAGGCCGTGAGGGTACCCCGGCTCACCTCCTGCTCCCGGAGGAGGCGGCCCTTGGCGTCGAGATGCAGGGCCCAGAAGCACTCCTCCCGGCGGTGGGCCAGGCGGGGGGCGAGCCAGGCGTGGACGTCGGCACCGCCGGTGAAGGGTGGTGCCAGGGAGGCCGGCCGGTACAGGCAGCGGCGGCCCAGCTCCGCGGCCAGGGCCAGGCGGAGGGCCGCCGTCTCGCTGCAGCCCAGGAGGCCGGCCAGCTCCCGTGGCTCCCGGTTCCACAGACGGTGCAGTCCGCCCTCCCGGGCCAGGGCTGCGGCGATGCGCTCGGGCTGGCCCTCCTCCAGGAAGGAGGCCAGGAGCTCTCCGTCAGCCAGGGCCGCCGGGCCACTCCGGGGGAGACGGATGGGCTGGAGCCTGGGCATCGTCCCCTGGACGACGGCTGCCCTCGGGGCTGGTTACACGGCCGAGGAGGACTGAAGCCCCGGGTCCCCGCCGGTCGATGCACGGAGAAGCGCCATGCCCCGCAGCCGCCATCCCGCACTCCCCTCCTGGGTGGACCGCCTCCTCCGGGTCGAGTCCCCCCGGGGCGATGTGGTCGACTGGCCCCGGGCCGAGGAGTGGACCGAGAAGGGGGCCGTCCTGACCACCGCGGAGCCGGAGCGCTACGCCCCGGGCCAGACGGTGAGCATCACGCCGATGGGCCCCCGGGGATGCCCCCGGCCCGCCGGGCGGTGGGGTCCCGCCGGCCGCATCTGCGGGGTGGTCCAGGAGGTGGTCGCCTCGCCCCTCGGCGCCTTCGTGCTGGTCCGCTGGACGGCCTGAGTCATCCTCCCCGGCCTCAACCGGAGGCGGCGAGGAAATGGCGATGGGCGGCGTCCAGGGCGGCGACGTCCTGGCTGAAGGCGTGGCGGAAGGCGTCGGCGAAGCCCTGGCGGGGCACCTCCTCGAAGAGGACCCGGAAGGCCGTGCTGCCGTAGCGCTCCTCCAGCCAGGCCACCAGGGAGAGGGCGTAGTCGTAGGCCAGGCGCACCCGCCGGGCATCCTGCCAGGCGGACCAGTCGGCATTCAGGGCCGCCGGCGCCGGCCAGCCCTGGCGGCCCGCCCGCCGGAGCCGGGCCCGGGCGGCGGCCGGGTCCGCCCCCTCCACCCGCTGGGCCAGGCCCTCGTGGAACCAGGTGGGCACCGGGGCGCCCAGCCGGTGGAGGGCGGCGTGGGTGTACTCGTGGCGCAGGGTCGCCCGGAGGCGGCGGGGATCCTCGCCCCCCACCGCCACCCGGATGCGTCCGTCATACAGGGCCGCCGACCAGGCCGGAGCGCCGGCGGCGTAGCGCTCCCGGGCCAGGACCAGGACCAGGAGCCGGTCCCGGGGGGCGAGGCCGAGCTGCTCGCTGACCTCGTCGTAGGCCGCCTCCACGGCCGCCATCACCCCGGGAACGGCGGCGGCCACCGCCGGGTCCGAAGCGTCGTAGCGGACGTCGAAGTGTGGGGAGGAGTCGGTGAGGGCGCCCCGCCAGGCCCGGGCCTCCTCCCGGAGGCGGGCGAGGCGGGCCTCCAGGGCCGGCCGGGCGGCATCGGCCGCCCTGGGCAGGGTGCGCTCCAGGAGGGCGATGGCAACCTCCAGGCGCCCCTCCAGGGCCTCCAGGTCCGCCAGGAGGCCGGCGGCATCGGCCTGCTCCGGGAAGTCCCGGAGGACGGCCTCCAGGTGTCGCCGGGCGGCGGCCCGCTCCCCGAGACCGAGGCGGGCCTGGGCCAGGAGCACCTCCAGGCGGCCACCGTCCCGGTCCAGGGCGATGCCCCGCTCCAGGTCCGCCACCGCCGCCCGGGCCCGGCCCCCATCCAGAGCCGCCCGGGCCCGGTGGCCCAGGGCCCTGGCCAGGTTGCGCCGGATGTCGGGGTCCTCCGGCGCCAGCTCCACGGCCCGCTCCAGATCCGCCACCGCATCGTCCAGGCGCCCGGCCTCCAGGGCGGCGACGGCGGCCCGGTTCCACTCCGCGGCGGTCTCCGGTTCCTTGCCCCCCCCCTGGGCCAGAAGGGGCCCGCTGCCCGCACCCAGGCAGAGGACGAGGCAGAGCAGCCTGCCCGATGCAGGCCGGGAGGGAAGCGATCTCACGGGAGTTCCTGACGTCGAGCACGGTGCGCCGCGATGTCCTCGGCCAGCTCCGCCGGCGTGGCGTAGCGCACCTCCCGGTCCTTGGCCATCATCTTCTCGATGAAGTAGTGGAGGGAGGGCGAGATGCGCCGGCCCTTCAGGGCCGTCCCGTCCAGGCTCGCCAGGACCTGCTTGCGCATCACCTCGGCGTCGTCGGCGCCGTCGAAGGGCAGCCGCCCCACCACCAGGTGGTAGAGGGTGGCGCCCAGGGAGTAGATGTCGGCCCGGACGTCCAGGTCGGCCTCGCCCCGAGCCTGCTCCGGCGAGAGATAGGCCGGAGTGCCCAGGGTGCTGCCGGTCCCGGCGGTGCCCTCGAGGCCCCTCCCGGCGAAGCCCAGGTCGATGATCCGCACCCGGCCCTCCTGGTCGAGCATCAGGTTGCCGGGCTTCAGGTCCCGGTGCAGCACGCCCTCCTGGCGCAGTCCATCCAGGGCCCGGGCCGCCTGGACGACGATGTCCAGGGCCTCGTCCTCGGTGAAGACCCGGCCCTCGGCCAGATACTCCTCCAGGGTGCGCCCCCGGACCTGCTCCATGTCCAGGAGGTAGGTGCCCAGGAAACGAAAGACCCGGTGGCCCCGGACGATCCCCGGCAGGCGCAGCCGCAGGAGGAGCTTCGCCTCCTCCAGGAAGCGCCGGGTGGCCAGGGAATCACGGGCCAGGTCCGGGCGCAGGATCTTCAGGGCCACCCCCTCGCCCGGGGGCCGGCCGGGCAGGGGCCGGAGACGGCGGGCGGCGTAGACCTCGCTGGTGCCACCGGCGCCCAGGCGCTCCCCCACCTCGTAGCCCGGGATCTCCGGCTCCTGCATGGCCCGGGTCCGGCGGAGGTAGCGGACGCGGGCCGCCTCCCAGCCGAGGACGGCGACCAGGGCGGCGTCGACGCCCCGCCCTCCCCGGGCCGCGTCCAGGACGGCCATGGCCTGCTCCCGGTCGAGGAAACCGCGGTGGACCAGGAGGGCCAGGTACTCCTGCTCCGACTGGGGAACGGCGGGGGCAGCCATGGACGCGCTGGCCAGCATAGCCCGCTTCAAGGCGGAACGCCTTCCCGGCCGAAACAGGACTGGCGCCACCCCCGGCGCCCGAACCGCACTCGGAGATCCTGCCCGTGCTTCCGGAAACCGGAGTCGTCTACAAGTACTTCGACCTCATCGACGGGTTCATCCGCGTCCGCGTGCTGCCCGACGACGAGCCCCTCCGTCGTCTGCTGGCCGGCCGGGAGCAACCTCCGGACCGGCGCGAGTACCGCTCCCTGGTTGTCCGGAGCTGCGTCGTCGGCCTGGAGGACTGGGTCCTGCCCCGGGTCCGCCAGGTCTACCCCGACGACGTGGCCGCCGCTGAGGACCTCCTCTACCAGATCTGCGTGGACGTCAACCCCCGCCTGGAGATCCACACCGTGTCCCTGCCCGCCGCGGAGTGCCAGCCGGAGGAGGAGGCCGAGCAGGAGGAGACCCTGTTCCGCCGGCGGGCCGAGGAGCTCGAGAGCCGGGTACGCCAGGAGATCCTGGGCCAGGACGAGGCGGTCCAGCGCATCTGCCGGGCGGTGCGCAAGGCGGCCTGCGGCCTGAAGGCTCCCGAACGCCCCATCGGTGCCTTCCTCCTTGTGGGCGGCACCGGCACCGGCAAGACCGAGCTGGCCAAGTCCCTGGCTCGTCACCTCTACGGCTCCGGCCGCCTGGTGCGCATCGACTGCAGCGAGTACGCCCTGCCCCACGAGACCGCCAAGCTCATCGGCGCGCCGCCGGGCTACGTCGGCCACAACGAGGGCGGCACCCTCACCGAGGCCCTGCTCGAGGACGACCGGGCCGTGGTCCTCTTCGACGAGGTCGAGAAGGGCCACGAGAAGCTGCACAACATGCTCCTGCAGATCATGGACGAGGGCCGCCTCACCGATGCCAAGGGCCATACGGTCTCCTTCGGCCGCTGCCTGGTCCTCCTGACCTCGAACGTGGGCACCGCCGACTACACCGCGGCCCGCTCCCGCATGGGCTTCGCCCGGACCGCCTCCCTGGACCGGAGCGAGTTCGAGGACCTGACCCGGGAGGCCCTGCGCCGGAGCTTCCGTCCGGAGCTCCTCAACCGCCTGGACGACGTCCTGGTCTTCCGGGCCCTGGAGCTGGCCACCTGCGCCCGGATCGCCGAGCTCCAGCTCCGCCGCCTGCGCCAGCGCCTGGCCGAGGCCACCGGCGTGCGCCTGCACTGGACCCCACGGGTCGCCCGGGGGCTCGCCGAGACGGGCCATGACGAGGAGTACGGCGCCCGGGAGATCCGGCGCACCGTGGATCGCCTGGTGGAGGAGCCCCTCACAGCGGCCATCCTGGAGGGGCGCTTCGGTCCCGGAGACCGGGTCCGCCTCCGCTGGCAGCAGGGCCGCGTCCTCCTGGAGCGCCAGGAACCGCCTCTGCGCCAGGTGGCCTGAGCGCCGGGGCTATCCTCGGCGGCCCATGCGCCCGTTCCTCGCCGCCCTCATCCTCTCCCTTCCGGCCACGGCCGTGGACCCGCTTCCGGCCCAGGAGGCCCTCTCCGAGGGGCTGGTGGCGGTCTGGGACGGCGGGCGGATCACCACGGAGGAGTTCGAGGCCTTCCTGGGCTCGACCTTCCGGGGCCAGGCCCTCGGCCGGCAGGGGCTGGAGCACATCCTGCAGATCCGGTTGGTGGAGCTGGAGGCCGAGGCCCAGGGGCTGCGCGTCCCGGAGGAGGCGCTGGAGGCCCGCCTGGCCCGGGCCAGGGCCGAGGTGGAGGCCGCCGGGGAGGACCTGGAGGAGCTCCTGGCCCGCCGGCACCTGAGCCTGGACCGCTTCCGGGAGCTCCTCCGGGACTCCCTCCTCCACGAGATGCTGGTCCGCCAGGACCTGGGCCGGCCGGCCGGGGAGGAGGTGAGCGCCGAGGAGCTCCGGAACTGGACCCGGAAGCGCCTCGCCGAGCTCCTGGAGAAGGCCCGGGAGGCGCCAGCCGGCTACGCCATCCAGTCGCCCCCCTACGTGGTCACCGAGGCCGAGCTGGGGCGGGCCCTCCTGGGCGCCCTGGGCCCGGCCCGGCTCCGGGACTACCTGGCCGACCTGGTCCTCTACCGCCACCTCCAGGCGTGGATCCGGGCCCGGGGGCAGACCCTCACCGACGACCTCCTCCAGGAGGAGCTGGCCTGGCAGGCCCGCCGGGCCGAGGACTCCGGGGCGAGCCTGGAGCTGCTCCTCCAGGCCGCCGGTACGTCCCTCGAGGAGGTGAAGCGCAACGTGCCCCTGCGCACCACCAGCCTGCTGCGCCTGGTGGCCCGGGAACGCTACGACGACGCCTGGTTCGCCGCCCTCTCCCCGGCGCGCCGGCGAGAGCTGGAGGAGCGATTCGGAGAGCAGCGCCTGGTGGCCTGGATCCTCCTCCACGCCGTGGCGGAGGCGGAGAAGCAGGGCCCCCTCCAGCTCACCTTCGCCGAGGCCGAGGCGGAGCTCCGGGGGAAGCTCCCCGAGCTCCAGGACCTCCAGGCCTTCCAGGAGGCCGCCGCCCGCTGGTCCGAGGACGAAGTGAGCCGCCTGCGCCGGGGTGTCCTGGGCTGGATCCACCGGCGGCAGCCGGGGACCGATCCGGCCCTCTGCGCTGCCGCCTTCGCCGGTGCCCCGGGGACGACCCTGGGGCCCGTGCGCCTGGCCCGGGGCGTCGCCCTGCTCCGGGTCCTGGAGCTGCGGCGGCCCGCCTCGGAGGAGGAGTTCCGGGAGGAGGTGCGCCGGGGCCTGCACCCGGAGCTGCGCCGCGCCCTCCTCGCCGAGATCCACCTCCGGACCCGGTGGGACCCCGCGCCTGCCGGCAAGGACTGAGGCTCCGGACTTCCGCGGAAGCCCGGAGCCTCGCTCGTCCTGGGGGACGACCCGGCCCGTCTAGAAGGGCAGGGTCAGCATGAGGAAGGCCCAGGTCTGGTCGTCGTTCGCCGCCAGGGCATCGCCGGCGAAGAACTGGGAGACACCCAGCCACACCTGGACGCTGTCGAAGAGCTTGCCCTTCAGGGTCACGTCCAGCTCGGTGCCGATGTCCGAGGAGCCCGGCGCCTGGATGGCGCCAGCGCCCCCGGCGCCGGTGAACAGATAGCCGCTCTGCTCGGCCATCGAGAACAGGTGGAGATCCCCAGTCACGGTCCAGGTCTCGTCCAGGGGGTAGCTCGCCCGGAAGATGATGTCCTCCAGGTTCTGCCAGACCACGACGTCGGCGTAGCCCTGCCAGTAGTGGTCGAAGTTGAACAGCCGCCGGAAGGTGTCGTCGTTGCCGTCGGCCGGGTTGCTGTCGCCGGAGGCCAGCTCGTAGCTGACGCCCACGGAGGCGCCACCATCGAAGACGTAGTCCACTTCAGCCGCCAGGGCGGTGCCGCCGGCGTCCAGGACGGTGCCGCCGACCACGTGGTCACCCGACTGGGCGGCCAGCTCGACATTCCACTGGAAGCCCTCGACCTCGCCGTCCACCAGGGCGCCCAGGGTGTAGTCGTCCACGGCGACGCCGCCGACCTGATCCGGGAAGATCGGGTTGGCGCTGGAGGTCACGATGTCCCGGCGCTTGATCAGGTAGGCGTCCACGCCGACCACGTCGGTGTCCCAGGTCAGGTAGAGGCCACCGAAGTCCTGGGTGCCATGGCGGGAGCCCTGGCCCTGGACCACCTGGGTCCAGAAGGCATCGAGCTGCCAGGGCTGGTCGTCGCCGCCAACGCTCACCCTGACGCCGTCCCAGGCCCGGGCCACGAAGGACCAGTCCAGGGGCGAGATCATGCGCTGGTTGCCGTACTCGAGCTCCATGCGCCCGATCTGGACGTCCGCCCAGCCGTCGAGGAGGCCGGTGACCCGACCCCAGGCCTGACGCAGGTAGGTGGTGCTCATGCTGGCCTGGTTGAGGACCGTCTGCTGGACCTGGACGTAGGCCTGAACGTGATCGTTCACGGTGGCGTCGAAGTGGACCCGGATCCGCCCGCCAGTGAAGGACATGGCCTTCCCCGCCGTGGTCGGCGGTAGCGGGTCCCGGCTCTCGAAACGGCCCCGAAGCTGGCCACCGATCTCCAGGCGCTGGATGTTCGGGGTCGCGATGACGGTGCCGGAATCCCCGTCCTGGGCGGCCAGCGAGCCGGCCATCACCAGGATCAGGACAGGAAGAAGCCTTGCGGTGTTCATGGTCTGGTTCACCTCCTCTGCCGAGGTGCCTCGGGTTCCAAGAGAATTAACACGCTTCTGGTGCCCGACAAGGGGCTGCTCCCCGGGGCGACAATTGCTTTCCCAGGGAAAAGACATCCGGGACCCTTGCAGAAAGGCGCAGGTCCTGCTACGTCCCGCCCATCAGAAGCGGAGCTCCACCTGGGCGTAGCCGAAGAGCTGGTCGTCGTTGGCGGCGATGCCGTTCCCGGCCAGGAACCACGCCCCCCCCACCTGCACGGCCAGGTTGGGCGTGAGCTGGCCCACCAGGAAGAAGTCCAGCTCGTTGCCGATGTGCTTGCTGGTGGTGCCGGCCACGCCGGCCCCTCCCTGCAGGGTGTAGACGGCGTCCACGGTGCTGTCCCGGCGGAAGTCGTGGGCAGCCGCATGGATGGACCACTGCTCGTTCCAGGTCAGCTCGTAGCGCAGGGCCAGGTCCATCAGGTTGGACCAGGCCACCACGTCGGCGATCCCGTGGTAGCGGTGGTCCCAGGCGAAGGGCGCCGCGAAGGTCTCGCTATCGCCATCGGTGGGGTCGCCGTCGCCACTGGCGAAGCTCCACTCCGCCGCCAGGCGGTGCCCGCCCTCGAGAGTGTAGCCGGCCTGGGCCACGGCGGCCCAGGCGGCCACGTCCAGCGCCCCGCGGCTGCCCCCCTGGCTGGCCGCTTCCACGCTCCAGTCCACGCCCTGGGAGAACTGACCGTAGATCCGCCCACCCACGGTCGTCTCCTCGATGGCCAGGGCGGCGTCCCGGAGGAAGAGGGCGTAGGTGTCGACCGAGAAGTCGGGCCCCGTGTCCCAGCTCCCGTAGGCGCCCCAGAAGCGGGTGCCCGTGCTGAAGCCTCCCTGACCGAGGACCGCCTGGGTGTAGAAGGCCGTGAACTCCAGGATCTCGTAGCTGCCGGACACCGTCGCCCCATCGAAGACCCGGGGGAAGAGACGCCAGTCGTCGCCGCTGACCATGCGTCCCTCGCCGAAGTCCAGGGGCAGGCGTCCGCCACGGACCGTGAGGCTGCCAAAGACCTCGTTGGCCTGGAACCAGGCCTGGTAGAGGGCGCCCGCCGACGGCGTGCCGGCACCACTCACGGCCTCCTGCAGGGAGATGTAGCCCTCGAGGTACTCGTCGAGCACCGCTTCCAGGTTCACCCGGGCCCGGAGGGTGTTGGTGTTCGTCGAGGGCGCTCCGGTCACGGGCCCGGCCTGATCCCGCACCTCCATCCGGCCGCGGATCTCCGCCCCGAGGGCGACCCGCTCCAGGCCGGAGTCGGTGACCACCAGGCCGCTGCCGCCCTCCTGGGCGGCGAGGGGCAGGGCCGGGACGAAGCCGGCGCCGAGGAGAACGAGCAGGAGTGAGGGACGGGTGGGCATGCAGGCATCCTCCGCTGACAGGGGGACCATGCTTCCAGAGCGCCGCCCCCCTTTCCAGTCCCAGCGCTACCATTTCCGGTTCGCCGGTGCCCGCCCATGCCCCAGGAACTCCGCAACGTCGCCATCATCGCCCACGTCGACCATGGCAAGACCACCCTGGTGGACGCCCTCTTCCAGGAGTCCGCCTCCCTGAGCAGGTCCCAGACCGGGGACCGGGTCCTGGATCGCAACGACCTGGAGCGGGAGCGGGGCATCACCATCCTCGCCAAGAACGCCTCCCTGGAGTGGGCGGGGGTGCGCGTCAACCTCATCGACACGCCCGGCCACGCCGACTTCGGCGGCCAGGTGGAGCGCGTGCTGTCCATGGCCGACGGCGCCCTGCTGGTGGTCGATGCCCGGGAGGGGCCCATGCCCCAGACCCGCTTCGTCCTGCGCAAGGCCTTCGAGAACCGGCTGCGGACCCTGGTGGTGATCAACAAGATGGACCGGGCGGACGCCCGGCCCCAGGCGGTCATCTCCGAGCTCTTCGACCTCTTCGTGGACCTGGGCGCCGAGGACCTGGCCCTGGACTTCCCGGTGGTCTTCGCCAGCGCCCGGGATGGCTGGGCCGGCCGCCAGGTCGATGAACGGCAGCGGGGCATGGCCCCCCTCCTGGACGCCATCCTCGCCGAGTTCCCCCCCCCTGACGACTCCCCGGAAGGGCCCCTGCAGTTCCAGGTCAGCACCCTGGACTGGAGCGACTACACCGGCCGTATCGGCATCGGCCGGGTCCGCCGGGGCACCCTGCGCAGAGGCATGGCCGTCGCCTGGCTGCGCAACGACGGCAGCCGGGCCAACGGTCGCATCAAGGAGGTGGCGGTGTTCCGGGGCCTCGAGGCGGTGCCCGCCGAGGAGGTGGCGGCCGGCGACGTGGCCGCGGTGGCCGGCATCGAGGACATCGGCCTGGGCGACACCCTCTGCGACCCGGAGCATCCCGAGGCCCGGCCCCCGATCCGGGTCGAGGAGCCGACGGTGGAGATGGAGTTCCGGGTCAACGACGGCCCCCTGGCCGGCCGGGCGGGCCGCTTCGTCACCTCCCGGCAGCTCGCCGGCCGGCTGCGTCGGGCGGCCATGATAGACCCCGCCCTGCGTGTCGAGGCCGGCGCCGGGGACCGCTTCGTAGTCGCCGGCCGGGGGCTCCTGCACCTGGGCATCCTCATCGAGACCATGCGCCGGGAGGGCTACGAGTTCTGCGTCGGCCGCCCCCGGGTCCTCTTTCGGGAGGAGGGGGGCAAGCGCCTGGAACCCCTGGAGGAGGCGACCCTGGAGATCCCCGAGGAGTCCCTGGGCCGGGTCATCGAGTTCCTGGGACAGCGGGGCGCCGAGATCACCGCGATGGAGCGCCGGGCGGACCAGGCCATCCTCCATCTCCGGGCCCCCACCCGGGGGCTGCTGGGCGCCGGCACCCGCCTCCAGGGCCTGACCCGGGGCCAGGCGGTCCTGCACTCGGTCCCGGTCGGCTTCGTGCCCTGGCGCGGCGACTTCCCCCAGCGGCGCAACGGTTCCCTGGTGGTCACCGAGGGCGGCCGGGTGACCCCCTACGCCCTGCGCGCCCTGGAGGACCGGGGCGAGTTCTTCGTGGCCCCGGGGGACGAGGTCTACGCCGGCATGGTGGCCGGGGAGCACTGCCGGGAGGCGGACCTGTCGGTGAACGTGGTCCGGGCCCGGAAGCTCACCAACGTCCGCTCCTCCACCAAGGACATGGAGGAGAAGCTCCGGGCCCCCCGGCGCCTGGGCCTGGAGGCCATGCTCGAGTTCCTGGCCGAGGACGAGCTCCTGGAGGTGACGCCGGGCTCCCTGCGCCTGCGCAAGCGGCGCCTGGGCCGGGGCTAGCTGCGCCGCTGGAGGAGGCGCCCGAGGAGGAAGAGGACGCCGCCGCCGGCCAGGGCGTAGAGCTCGTACTGCATGCTCTGCAGCCCCTCGTCCCGGAGGCCGAGGCCGACGCTCAGCATGAGACCCGCCAGGACGGTGGCCATGCCCATCACCTGCAGGGCCCGGGCGAGGACGTAGCGGGCCGACATGGGGCGGGGAGTATAGACTGCCGCCGGGGATGCCCGCCGCCGGCCCTCTCGTCGTCCTGCCCACCTTCAACGAGCGGCGGAGCCTGCCCGAGGTGGTCCGGGGCGTCCTCGCCGTCCTCCCCGAGGCCACGGTCCTGGTGGTCGACGACGCCTCCCCCGACGGCACGGGGGAGTGGGCCGCCGCCGCCGCCGCCCGGGAGCCGCGCCTGCACCTCCTGGCCCGTCCCCGGCGCCTGGGCCTGGGCTCGGCCTGGCAGGACGGCTGGCGCTGGGCCCTGGCCCGGGGCCACGACCCGGTGGTCACCATGGACGCCGACCTCTCCC
>CAYMFV010000044.1:0-12905 GCA_964389745.1 uncultured Planctomycetales bacterium
CCTCGGCCACTGCCACCTCCCCCCCTCCCGCGAGGGCGGCCTGCTCCGCCGCCCGGGCCCGCCGGCGCTGCCGTCGCCGCTCCCGGCGCCGGGCCCGGACCTTCTCCTTGATCCGCTTCTTGTTCAGGTACTCGGCGTCCCTCTCCAGGATGTGGGCGCAGTCCAGGAGCAGGATCTCGCACAGGTCGACGGTGCCGTGGGTGGCGTGGATCTCGCCCCGGAAGCCCTCCCGGACCAGCATCGGCAGCTTGCCGGAGTGATCGATGTGGGCGTGGGACTGGACCACCGCGTCCACCCGCTCCGGGTCGAAGTGGAAGCGACTGTTGCGCCGCCAGGTGTCCAGGCGCCGGCCCTGGAAGAGGCCGCAGTCCAGGAGGACGGTGCCCCGGGTGGTGCGCAGCATGTGGCAGGAACCGGTGACGCCCCGGGCGGCACCGAAGAAGCGGATCTCCATGGCCCCGGTATGGCACGGCGGGCCGGTCGGGTTCAACCCGTGCCGGGGAGCCGGGCCAGGGCCGCCTGCACGTTCCGGAAGTGGAGCTTGGCCACGGCACCCAGCTTGCGGGGGCCGTGGATGGCCAGGAAACGGCGCAGGGCCGGGCCGACGGGCGCGCCGCTCCCCCGGGGCAGGTCCACCGCCCACTCCTCCTCCAGCCGCCGCAGGCCCCGGAGGAAGCCCTCCCGGGCCAGGATCGAGGCCGCGGCCACGGCCAGGTGGCGCTCGGCCCGGGGCACCTCGTGCACCTCCAGGCCGGGACAGGTCTCGCCCAGGAGGCGGCGCACCGGCCGGCTGCCAGCGAAGCGGTCGACGATGGCGAGATCGGCGCCGCTCCGTCGCTGCAGGCGGGCCAGGAGGGTGGCGTGCAGCCCGGCCAGGAGCCGGTTGGCGTTGCTGCCCGCCTCCCGGTGCAGGCGGTTGTAGGTGGCCGGCTGGAGGATGCGCCCGGCGACACCCTCCTTGCCCAGGAGCTCCCGGATGCGTGGCGCCAGGATCCGCACCCGCTCGTCCCGGAGGGTCTTGCTGTCGGCCACCCGCATCTCGGTCAGGGTCCGGGCGGCGTCGGTGTCCACCACCACGGCGGCCACCACCAGGGGACCGAAGGTGTCCCCCTTACCGGCCTCGTCGGAGCCCAGGGCCGGCCAGCGCTCCGGGAGCGCGGCATCCCCTGCCCCCCCCCCTACGGCCAGCGGCGCCGCGGGCAGGTGGCGGGCCTGCCAGGTGTCCAGGCCCTGGCCCTGGACCACCAGCTTGCCGCTCCGGTACAGGGTGACCGCCACGCCCTCGCCCCGGGCCGAGAACACGGCGTGGGGTACCGGCCGGAACAGGTAGCCCGCCGCCGTCAGGGCGTCGGCCAGGCGCCGCCCGGCGGCCAGCTCGAGCTGCAGGACCAGGGTCTCTTGGGAGCCGCTCATCGTGCCCCCCCCCCACCGGTCAGGATCCGAGCAGCCTCGGCCGCGGCCGCCTCCAGGCGGGCCGCCAGCTCCTCCCGGGCCCGGTCCTGGGCGGGCCCCTCCCGGCGGGCCTCCCGGGGCACCGGGAAGGGCGGGCTGAAGACCACGACCACCCGGGCAAAGGGCTTGGGCAGGACCATCCGGTCCCAGGAGCGTGCCCGCCAGGCCCGGTCGGCGGCGAAGCCGGCAGCCATCAGCGGCCGGCCGGTGGCCGCGGCCAGGTAGAGGATGCCCGGCGCCACCTCCAGGGCTGGCCCCCGGGGGCCGTCGGGGGTGACCACCAGGGCCTGGGGCTCCCGGGCCGCCCGGAGCATGGCCCGGAGTCCGGCGGCGGCACCGTCGTAGGTGGAGCCCCGGGCCGTCCGGTAGCCGAGGCGCTCGACGATGCGGGTGATGATCTCGCCGTCCCGGTGCCGGCTGATGAGGACCGTCAGGGGCTTGTGGCGGTGCAGGACCACGCCGGCGGGGATGTCCCGGTGCCAGAGGGCGAAGACCGGCTGCTGGCCCTGCCGGAAGGCCTCGTCCCAGTACTCCCGACCGACCCGGCGCACCCGCCAGGTGGCAGCCAGCGCCCGGAGCAGCGTCGGACCGAGGCCGGTGGCCAGGGGCGGCCCGAGACGCCGCAGCAGGCGCCGGTGCCAGGGACGGCGCTTCTCCGCCTGCCGGCGTCCCTGGGGGGGGGGCTGACTCACCACGGCTCCTCCACCCAGCCGTCGAGGGCCTCGGCGTCCTCGTCGGGATCCTCCTCGTCCTCGCCGTCGGGGTCGGGCTCCTGCCACTGGCCCGAGACGATGACCGGGTCGAGGCGGTCGAGGCGCTCCTGCCGGGCCCAGCGTTCCTCGAGCTCGGCCCGGCGACGCCGGCGGGCACGCCAGACGAAGGGAGCGAGGACCAGGGCCGCCAGCATGAGGAGCAGGAAGATCTGGGGCTGGGCCTCGGCCAGCAGGGAACGCAGGGAGCCGAGCTCCGCCCGCAGCGCCTGCTCGTGGGTCTCCAGGGAGAGGCCGGTGACGGTGACGAGGGCCTCGTCCAGGCTCGCACCAGCCGCCACCTCCCGGAGGAGGGCCGGCACCACGCCCTCGCCCTGCTCCCGGATCAACCGGGCCACGAAGGCCTCGCCCAGGCGGTACCCCAGGGCCGCCCGGAGCGGCTCCCGGCCGAAGCCCTCCCGGTAGGCCGAGAGGTAGGGCAGGTCCCCGGTCCAGGCCCGCCACGCCAGGGAGATGCCCACGTCCTCGAGGTAGATCTCGCCGGACCAGACCTCGGCGCAGCCCTCGTGGAACCAGGCGGGCAGGCGCCGCCAGGCCGCGGGGCCGATGTCGGCCATCGCCAGGTGCAGGATCTCGTGGCGGAGGGTGGCGCGCAGCCGCCCCTCGGTACCGGCGACCCGGGTGGCCAGGATCATCCGCCGCTGGCCGGGCAGGGTGACGGCCGCGTACCAGGAGGGAACCGGCTGGCCCAGGGCCGCGGCCAGGCCCTCCCGGTCCAGGACCCAGTCCAGGCGGGCGGGCGGTGCCTCCAGGGGCAGCCCCAGCCAGCGCCGGGCGTCCTGGAGCAGCCCCCCCACCTCCGGGGCAAAGCGCCGGGCCACCCGGCCCAGCTCGGGCGGCGCGCTCCAGGTGAAGCCCGGGCCCTGGCCCTCGACCAGGTGCTCCTGGGGGGGGGGCGGCAGGGGGGGGGCCAGGGCATGACGAGGCGGCGCCCCCAGCGTGGCCGGGAGCGCCGCCAGAAGGAGCAGCCGCAGGGCGCCGTCAGCCCTCAAGGCCGATGTCGTCGTCCGCGCCGCCGTCGTCCTCGCCGTCGGGTCCCATGGAGTAGAGCTGGTACTGCTCCCCGGTCACCTTGTAGACGTAGGCGTTGCCCCAGGGGTCGGGACGCAGGCTGTGGCTGCCGTCCGTGGCCGCCGGCAGGTAGCCCTGCGGGTACTGGTCGGTGGCCTGGACCAGGTCCGCGAGGCTGGGCGGCAGGTGCCCCTTCTCGATCTGGAAGACAACCACGCCCGAGCGCAGCCGGTCGAGCTCCTCCAGGACCTCGTCGCGCTGCTCGTCGCTGACGCCGCTCGCGCCTGCTTCCGGCTGCGGCGGGGCGGCTTCCATCTCCGCCTCGGCCTGGCTCAGGCGCTGCCCCAGGACCAGGGGCGGCACCACCGTGGCCACGGCAGCCGTGAGGGTGAACACGTCAGCGAACTGGAAGCTGCCGGTGCTCATGCTCACGGACATCTCCCGGTTGGCGTAGGACCAGGACTCGCTGGGCCGCAGGGCGCTGGTGAGGGCCTCGGCGGACGGAATCGCCGACAGGTCGATGGGCAGTCCCTCGGCCTGCATGCTCATCATGGGCAGGAAGCCCTGCATCATCGCCCAGGCCTGGGTGATGCCCGGCCGCGGGTCGCTCCAGGAGAGCATGTTCACGCCCTCGGGCAGACGCTCGAGGAAGGCTGCCACCTCGGCGTTGGTGCGGATGTTCTCCTCGGGCTTGGAGATACCCGAGCGGAGGTAGCCCCGGATGTTGGCGCTGTTCAGGCACATGACCAGCCAGCCATCCGCGGTGATGCCGATGCTCGGCGAGAACTGGGCGGTGAACATCGCCAGAGGGCGGAACTGCTGGGGCAGCCGGCTGGCCACGATGGAGAGGACGTAGTACTCGGGCCCCTCCCGGGACGTGCGCTTGCCGTCAGGACCGGTCTCGTAGATCTTCGCCCGCTTCACGGACAGACGCAGGGGCACCTCCTCCATGCCGGCCAGGGCCTCGGCGGCCATGGGCATCAGCTCGTGCAGGAGGTCCCGAACCGCATCGGCGTCCCGGAGTCGCTGGAAGTAGCCGCCGCCGCCGCTGGCCGTGCCGTAGGAGAACCCCTGGGTGCCGAAGCCGAGGAAGCCCCGGGCGAGGGCCTCCCGCTTGTCCCCCAGCAACCAGTCGTAGCTCGGGTGCCCGCTGGCGGCCCAGAGCTCGCCGATGGTCTGGCCCGGGTGGCCGTCAGCCTCCATCGCCGCGATGCGGTCGACGATGCTGGTCACCATCTTCCAGCCCAGCTCCGGCTCGCTCGCCATCACGGAGAAGGAGGTGGCGTTCGCCGGGACGTAGTCCAGGAGGGAAATGTCGGCGTGGCGATCCAGGGCCGCGGCCATGACGCCCCGGGGACCTCCTTCCCCGAAGGGCAGGACCGCCCGGGTGTAGCCCAGGCCGTCCTCGTGCCAGCCCGAGGACAGGGACAGGGGGCCGACGTCCATCACCCCCATCTCGTCCAGCATGCCCTCCAGGAGGTCGGCGATCTTCCTGCCCTCGTCGTCCGGGACGAGGCGAAGGAGGGCCATCCCCTCCCGGGCGCTCCGTGCGAAGTCGATGTAACCGAAGAGGACGGCGCCGTCTTCCTGGTGGAGGCGACGGGCCTCCTGGAAGCGGGGCGAGGCCACCAGGCTCGGCCCGTCGAAGTCACCGGTCCGGGCGAAGGCCACCAGGTGGTCGCCCTCCCGGCGGATCTCCAGGCCCTCGTCCCGGCCCAGGGGCATGAGGAGACAGCGGCTGCCGTCCTCCTCCTCCTGCACGTGGCAGGGGATCTCGCCGGACTCGGCCATCCCCACCAGGAAGGACTCCACCTCCTCGGCCAGGCCCGGCTTGAGACCCACCGAGATCCCGAAGGCCAGGGACGGCCGCGGCATTCCCTCGGGGCTCGCACCGGCCTTCAGGGCCAGCCCGACCTCGAAGGATGTCGGGGCATCCCAGGAGAGGAGTTCCGGCGGCAGCCCCATGGCCGCGGCGTGCTGGCGGAGGCCAGCCCAGCCTTGGCTGAGGAGGGGAAGGAAGCCGCTCGAGAAGGTCTGCACCTCCTCGTTGTGCCAGATCTGGCCGAGGGCGGAGGTCCGGGAGCCGGCCGCCAGGGCCTGGGCGTCGGGGATCTCGAAGTAGAGGAAAGTCTCGGCGGGCAGGCGTTCCGCCAGCCTGCCCTCCTGGGCCTGGAGGGGGGCCAGGGCCCCCAGCGACAGGCCCGCGATGAGCAACCACGTTCGCATGTGTGTCAGGTGTGTGGGCTGCGCGGGACAAGATGCCCCCCCATCATACGCCCTCGCCGCTGGTAGAATCCCTGCCCTTTTGCGGGTCCGGCTCCTGCCGGACCTTGCCGTGGCACCCATGAGCACCACTCCCGAAGCGCCCGCTCCTCCGGGTCAACCCCTGCCGACCGCCCCGCCCCAGGAAGGGAACATCTTCCTGAACTGGGTGGCAAAGAACTGGTCCACCCTCCTGCTCCTGGCGACGGCCATCGTCGTCGGCACCCTGGTGAACTACGTCCTGCCGGCCCTCCGGGAACGCAGCCGGCTCCACTCCTGGGACCTGTACCAGGAGCTGGTGGGCACCCAGGACGCCTTCACGGCCGAGAACCTCCCCGAGACCCTGGGCCGCTCCAGGGAGGACGACCGGATCCATCGCTGGGTGGTGGAGCAGGCTGTGCGCACGGCCATGTTCCTGGGCGACCGGGAGGCCCTGGAGATCCTCCGGGCCGAGACCCAGGCCCTGGTGGACGAGGAGGCCTTTGCCGGGATCGCCATCGCCGCCCCGGACGGGGTCCACAACCTGGGGGAGTACCTCCGGGACCGGGTGCAGGAGGAGCTCGCCTCCGAGACCGTTCCGACCGAGTTCCAGAACCCCGAGCCCCGGGGACGACGGGTCCGCCTGGTCCTGCGGGACGGGCAGGAACAAGAGTATAGCCTTGTAATCGGCCTCTACGAGGAGGCTGCCCCGGCGGCAACGGCTGCCTTCCTGGCAGCCCTGGAGGCCGGGCGCATCTCCCAGCTCGAGGCCCAGCCCCTGGGTGCCAGCGAGCTGCGCTTCTCCGGCCTTGCCGACCCGGAGGCTGCCGCGGGCGGCGACGAGGCGTCCCTGCCCCTGGAGAGGCAGTGGGGCTACTTCCACCTGGCGGGTGCCCTGGCCACGGTCTCCCGGCCGGATCTCGGCCCCGGCGCCCAGTCCGAGGACCAGTTTGCCCTCCTGCTAGCGGATCGCCCCTTCAGTGACGGGCGAGCCACGGTCTTCGGGAAGGTCGTGGCGGGCGAGGATCGGCTCCAGGCCCTCGAGGATGCCGTGAAGGCCAATCCCCAGGGCGCCGGCGTGGTCCTGGTCGAGGCGGCCCTGGTGGAAGAAGGCCAGTAGGGGCATTCGGCCCGATCACTGCAGGAGCTCCCGGGCCTCGTCGGAGACCGGGAGAACCTGGGTGAGCCGGTCCAGCTCGTCCTGGTCGGTGAAGTGGATGACCAGGCGACCACCGCCCTTCCGGTGGAGTCGGATCTCCGTCCGGAGTCCCAGCCCCCGGGTCAGGCGGGTCTGAAGGTCCCCCACCCACGAGGGCAGGCGGGGACGGGCCCGGTGGGCCGGTTGCTTCTTCCCCGTCGCCAGGCGGGCGCAGGTCTCCTCGGTGGTCCGGACGGACCACCCTTGGGCCAGCACCTGCTTGAGGACCTGCTCCTGTTCCGATCGCCCATTGAGGCGCAGGAGCGCCCGGGCATGGCCGGCGGAGATTGTTCCACGTGAAACATGAGCCTGGATCGCCGGCGGCAGGTCCAAGAGACGAACGAGGTTCGCCACCGTGGACCGCTCCTGACCCAGGCGCCGCGCGACCTCCTCCTGGGTCAGGCCGTGCTCTTCCAGGAGGGCCTTGCAGGCCAGGGCTCGCTCGATGGGGTCCAGGTCCTCCCGCTGGATGTTCTCGATGAGGGCCAGCTCCAGGCGCTGGGCCTCGTCGAGCTTCCCTTCCCGGACCACGACGGGGACCCGGGCCAGGCCGGCCTTCCGGGCCGCCCGCCACCGGCGCTCCCCCGCCAGGATCTCGTACTCGTCGGGCCCGGCCCGGGTGACGAGGATGGGCTGGAGCAGGCCGTGCTGGCGGACGCTCTCGGCCAGCTCTTCCAGGCCCCGCTCGACGTCCTTCCGGGGTTGCTGCCGGTTCGGCCGGAGTTGCTCCACCGGGATCCACAGCGGCCCCGCACCCTCGCTGGCATCCCGAGCCTGCCGGTTTGCCAGGAGCGAATCCAGCCCACGCCCCAGTTTCCGTCCTGCTGCCACGACTGCCCTCCGTACGATTCCTGCGTCCAGGGGAAGGTCTCCCCTCTCTTTCCACGGACAGCCTACACTTCGGTTGCGGCTCCTTCCAACGGAACAGCCCCCCCATGACACCGGCCCGGAAGATCGGCATCCTCGGCGACCTCCACGCCAACCTCTCGGCCCTGGAGGCCGTCATGAGCCTCCTCGACCTGGAGGATGTGGACGAGGTGTACTGCGTGGGGGACATCGTGGGGTACGGCCCCCGTCCCGTCGAGGTCGTCGAGTTCGTCCGCGACCGGGGGATCCGCAGCGTCGCCGGCAACCACGACTGGGCGCTCCTGGGGAGGATCGACGCCGGCTACTTCAATCCCTATGCCCAGGCAGCCCTCAACTGGAGCCGGAGCCAGCTCAAGCAGGAGCACCTCGACTTCCTGGCCTCGCTGCCCCTCCGGATCGACGACCCGGACTTCTGCCTCTTCCACGGCGCCCTCCCGGACCCGGAGGCCTTCAACTACCTCCAATCGTTCCCAGCCGCCCGGGAGAGCCTGGCCGACTTCGAGGCCCCCATCGGCTTCTGTGGCCACACCCATGTGCCGATGAACTTCATCCAGCGCCCCGGCATCCGGGACCTGGAGTGGCACTTCTCCGAGGACTGGGCCCTTGGGGAGGGGGAACGGGCCATCGCCAACGTGGGCAGCGTCGGCCAGCCCCGGGACGAGAACCCCCTGGCCCCCGTGGCCATCTACCACGTCGCCGAACGCCACTGCCGGCTCCTCCGGACTCCCTACAACATCCCCCTGGAGCAGAACCTGATCCGCAAGGCCGGTCTCCCCTCCATCCTCGGGGATCGGCTGGTCCATGGCATCTAGCCTGTCCCAGCTTCCGGAGACGCGTCAGCCCTGGCGGAGGTAGGAGAGGCGGGCGGGCAGCTCGGTCAGCCCGGCCTCGCCCAGCCGGTGCTCGAAGAGGAGTCGGAGGTCCTCCAACACCGCCTGGTCGCCCCGGAACTTCACCTGGCGGGCCCGGGGATGGCTGCCGGCCAGGACCAGGACCTGCATGATGCTGGCGGCGTTGCACCGCCGTCCATCGATCTCCATGACCACGGGAGTCCCGTGGTGGCGGGCGACAGACACGATGAGGGACGCCGGACGGGCGTGCAGACTCACCCCATCGGGCACATCCACCACCACCTCCGTGACCTCGGTAAGCTCGCCCAGGAGCTCCTCGGCCACCTCCGACGCCTTCTTGAAAACATCGTAGGACCGCTGGACACATAGAGATATCGCAATCGTGAGTATTCTAGCCTCGGACAAGTAGCGGGCGAAGAGGTGCCGGGCCCCCCGGTGGTCTCCGTAGACGTCGTGGCGCTCGTAGAGGTGGATGAGGGCGGTGGCCGTCTCCCACAGGTGCAGGCCCACGCTCGCCGACCCCCGCAAGCTGAGGAGCTCGGGGTGCGCCTCCTCCTCCCGGGTACCCGCCACCTGGCTGTCGTAGCTCGACTGGAGGCTGTGGATCCGAGCCTCCATGGACCGGGCGAAGGTCTCCGAGAGGCGATCGGCCGCGAAGGTCCGCCGGGCCGCAGGGTCGTCACCCACGCCCGCGGTCAGGCCGGAGCGCTCCATGTCGTCCACCAGGTCCAGGAAGCGCGCCGCCAGGCGGCCGGCGGCCGGGGCATTGCTCGGCAGCCGTCCCAGGTCCTGGGACCGGTCCTCGATGAGGTTCCGGGGTAGCTGGGGCCGGGCTCCCACCGTCCCGAGGACCTCCAGCCGGTGGGCTTCGGTGGCCCACTCCATGCCCAGCTCCTTCCAGTGGTTGCGGAGGGCCTCCAGGCTGCCCAGAACCATCTCCCCGAGGCGCAGGGCGCCGGACTGGACCTCCGGCCCGAGGACCCGCTGGCTCCACTCCGGGCTCGGCAGGGCATAGCTCGGCAGGCGCAGGTGGAGATGCACCAGGCTGCTCATCCCGAGGGAAAGCCAGCGGACCATGGCCACCAACTCCCGGACGGGGAAGAAGGTCCGGTTCTCCCGGGCACCGAAGTCGTCCAGGAAGGTCTCCAGGTCCGTGGCCGCCCGGTAGAGGCTGTAGAGCTGGCGCTGGCTCCACTGCTCGGGAACCATCTCCATCAGGCCGTTGCTCACCTGCAGGAATTCCCCGGCCTGGGCCGCCAGGAGGGTCTTGAAGGAGGCCTCCGACAGCTCGTTGCGACGTACCAGCGGATCAGGGGGAGTGGAAACCAAGGGTCCGGAACTTCTCGTGCCGGCCGCTGTAGCGGCCGACTGCACCTGGATCGGCAGACATTCTACCGCCCTTGAGGCTTCGCCTCGGGACGGGCCTCAAGTCCCACCGCTGGCAGGCCGTTGAAGAGACACAGGCCGGTACTGCCCGGACCGGCCGGGAGGAACTCCCATCGCCTCGGACCGCTGCCTGACCCAGTACCTGCGGGAGATCGACGAGGTCCCCCTGCTCACCGCCGAGGAAGAGGTGGAGCTGGGCCGGCGCATTCGCCAGGGCAACCTGAAGGCCCGGGAGCACATGATCCGGGCCAACCTCCGGCTGGTGGTGAGCGTGGCCAAGCGCTTCGCCGGCCGGGGCCTGCCTCTCCAGGACCTCATCGCCGAGGGCAACCTCGGCCTGCTCCGAGCCATCGACAAGTTCGATCCGGAGGCCGGCTTCCGCTTCTCCACCTACGCCACCTGGTGGATCCAGCAGACCATCCGCAAGGCCCTGATCAAGACCTCCCGGCCGATCCGCATCCCCGCCTACATGGTGGAACTCCTCACCCAGTGGAACCGCACCAGCCGGGCCATGGAGGAGGACCTCGGGCGACCGCCGACGCCCTTCGAGGTGGCGAAGCGCCTCGGCCTCTCGAAGCGGAAGCTCGGCGTCATCCGCCAGACCCTGGACACCCAGGTGGGTCGGGCCGGCGACGAAGAGGTCCTCGGCCAGCTCGTCGAGCCGGACACCACCGGCCGCCGGGACCATCGCCCGCCTGACGAGATCGTCGTCCAGGAGGACGCCCTGCGCACCCTCCGGGAGATCCTGGAGCTCATCGACGAGCAGGAGGCCCGGGTGCTGCGCCTGCGCTACGGCCTCGACGGTGAGCCGCCCGCCTCCCTGGAGGCCATCGGCCAGGAGCTCGGCATCAGCCGGGACCGGGTCCGGCAGGTGGAGCGCAACGCCCTGCGTAAACTCCACGACTATGTCGTGGAAGGGAAGCCCCTGGTCCAGGCCCAGAGCGGCGACCCCCACCGGCGCAGCGCCTGAGGCCAGCCGGGCGGGTCCGGAGTGGCTACGCCTGGCCGCTCTGGCCGCCCCCCCCCAGGCTCTGGCCGAGGACGGCGTCTCCCTCTACGTCCACCTGCCCTTCTGCGTAAGTCGCTGTCGCTACTGCGACTTCAACGCCTGGGCCTGGACCGGCCAGGACCTGGGTGCCTACGTCGACGCCGTCCTCCGGGAAGGGGAACGGCGCGCCCGGGACCTCCAGCCCCAGACCGTCTTCCTGGGGGGGGGCACGCCCTCCTTCCTGCCCCCCCCCTTGCTGGCGCGCCTCCTGGACGGCCTGCACGCAATCACCGGCTTCCGGGAGTCTGCCCGGGAGGTCACCATGGAGGCCAACCCGGAGTCGGCCGACGGCGAGCGCCTGGCCGCCGCCCGGGAGGGGGGGGTGGACCGGCTGTCGGTGGGGGTGCAGTCCCTGCGCCCCGAGGTGCTCCGAGCCTATGACCGGGCCCACGGTCCCGAGGAGGCCCTGGCCGCCCTCGCGCGAGCGGCGGCGGCCGGCTTCTCCCGGCGCAACGCCGACCTCATCTACGCCTTCCCGGGGCAGGACCCGGCGGCCTGGGAAGGCGACCTGCACGCGGTCCTCGCCACCGGCGTCGAGCACCTTTCCTGCTACGAGCTCACCTGCGAGCCGGGCACGCCCCTGACCCGCCAGCGAGAGGCCGGCCGCTGGCAGCCCGAGGACCAGGAACGCTGCCGCCAGCTCTTCGACCGCACCCGGGAGCTGTGCGCCGAGCACGGCCTCGGCGGCTACGAGGTCTCCAACTTCTCCCGCCCTGGCGCCGCCTGCCTGCACAACCTGGCGACCTGGCGCTTTCACGAGTGGGTCGGCGTCGGCGCCGGCGCCGCCTCCTGGCGGGGGGGGGAGCACCGGCGCAACCTGGAGCGCCCCGAGGACTATGTGGCCGCCGTCACGACCGGCCGGGACCCGGTGGCCGAGCAGGAACAGCCCGCCGCCCGGACCCTTCTCTTCGACATCCTCCTCATGGGCCTGCGCCTGCCCGCCGAGGGCGTGGACCTGGAGCGGGCTGCCCGGCGCACGGGTCTCGACCCCCGCCGGGCCCTGGGCCCGACCCTGACGGCCCTCCTCGAGGAAGGCCTCCTGGAGGAGGTCCCGGTGGGGGAGCGGCCCCACCTCCGGGTGACACCGGCGGGCCTGCCCTTCCTGGACGGGATCCTGGAGCGACTCCTTCCCGAGACGCCAGAATAGGATGGCCGCCACCGGGGTCCCGGCCCGGCGCCGGCTCCCGGCCCCATGGCACGCGCCCAGCCGCACCCTCTCCTCCGCTACCTGCTCCGGGGCCTCGGCCTCCTGCTGCCGGTGGCGGTGACGATGTACCTGCTCTTGTGGCTGTGGCGGCACCTGATCCGGGACGTGGTGGGGGGGGCGGACGCCGCCGTGGCCTGGCTCCTGGAGCGCCTGGCCGGCGACGAGGCCGAGGTGGTGATGCCGCCCCAGCTCCGTCTCGCCGTGGCGGTGGTGGCAGTCCTGGTGCTGCTCCTCTTCCTCGGCTGGTGGCTGTCGGGTTTCATCGGTCGCCGGGTGTACCAGGCCATGGCCGCCGTCCTGGAACGGCTGCCGGTGATCGGCGCCATCTACCCCCACGTCCGCCAGATCACGGACTTCTTCTTCGCCGACGAGGGCGAGCGCAAGGTCGAGTTCCAGCGGGTGGCGGCGGTGCCCTACCCGCGCCAGGGTCTCTACTCCCTGGCCTTGGTCACCGGCAGCCAGCTGGCGGCCCTGGACGAGGCCACCGGCCGGCGCCTGGTCTCGGTCTTCATCCCTTCCTCGCCCATGCCAGCCACGGGCTACACCATCTTCGTCCCGGCCGAGGACCTCATCCCCCTCGACATGACCGTGGACGAGGCCCTGAAGATGATCGTCTCCGCCGGCGTCCTGGTGCCCCCCGGGGAGGTCCGCAAGCGCGTCCTGCCGGGCACGCCGGCTCCTCTCCCCCCCCCCGCCGAGACGGAGGAGCGGCCGTGAGCTTCCCCGCCCGACTCTGGGCCGCGGTCCGCCGGAAGGGCACCCCGGCCATGGTCGGTCTGGACCCCCGCCTGGAGCACCTGCCCGAGCCCTTCCGCGGGCGAGCGGTGGGGGCGGCCCCGGCGATGGCGGCCGAGGCACTCCGGGACTACCACCG
>CAYMFV010000045.1:0-12881 GCA_964389745.1 uncultured Planctomycetales bacterium
CCTTCCAGCACGGCCTCACGACCAACCTCACCGGCGGCATCGCCTTCCCGTGATCCCGGCGCTCGGTCGTGGCAAGGCCTGGAGCCCCTGGCAGGAGGGCGTTTCCCGGAGGGCCTCCCCCTGGCTCCTGGGGCATCCCGGGGGCAGCGGAGCCCTTGCCAGGTCCCGGACTTCATGTATCCTCGTCACCATGGCTTTCCCTCTCCGGAACATGGCACGCTTCCTCCTCCCGACCTTCTTCCTCCTCCTGGCCGGCCCGCTCGGCGCCCAGGAGATCCTTCACGAGTGGTACGGCCAGGCTGTGAATGACGCCCTCGGCAGCGCGGTGGGCGGCGCCGGGGACGTCGACCAGGACGGCTACGGGGACCTGATCGTCGGCGCCCGGCTCGTGGACGTCACCGGCACCGACGCGGGGATGGTCACGGTCTACTCGGGCCGCGACGGGTCGGTGCTCTACCAGTTCTACGGCGACTCTCCCGGGGACCGACTCGGCTCCGGCGTCGCCGGCGGCGACGACGTGGACGGGGACGGCGTTCCGGACCTCCTCATCGGCGCCAGCTTCGATGACGTCGGCGGCGTCACCGACAGTGGCAGTGTCCGGGTGTACTCGGGGGCCACGGGGGCGCAGCTCTATCTCTTCGCTGGCAGCAGCACGGTGCCCTTCGTCGGTCGCAGCGGCGCCGTGGCCTTCGCCGGCGACGTCAACGCCGACGGCTACGCGGACATCATCCTCGGGACGCGGAACGGCGGGATCACCAGCACAAGCCTGGAGGGTGTGGTGCGGGTGTACTCCGGGGCGGACGGCTCGCTGCTGTACGACCTCATGGGGCAGGCGCCAGGAGACATGCTGGGCAGTGGAGTCGCCGGTGCCGGTGACGTGGACGGCGACGGCTACGACGACTTCCTGGCCGGTGCCCCGGGTGCCGGGCAGGGCGGCCAGGCCTACCTTTACAGCGGCTGGGACGGCTCGATCCTCCTCACCGTCGAGGACACGGTCCACGCGTACCACACCCTGGGCGGCGCCGTGGCGGGACCGGGCGACGTGGATGGCGATGGCGTGCCGGACATTCTCGTGGGTGGCAGCAGCGCCGATCACCATGGCGCCGACTCGGGTGGCGCCTATGTCTACTCCGGCGCCGACGGCAGCCTCATTCACCACTTCGACGGGTTCTCTGCCGGCGCCCTCTTCGGCTCGACCGTGTCCGGCGCCGGCGACGTGGACGGGGACGGCTATGCCGACCTGCTTGTGGGCGCCCCGGGGGAGTCCCATGAGCCGGGGGCGCACACCCGGGGTAGCGTCCGGGTCTTCTCGGGCCTGGACGGGAGCATCCTCCTCTACCTGCTCGGCACGCCGGACGAGCACAACTTCGGCCAGAGCGTGTCCGGCGCCGGGGATGTGGACGGCGACGGCCGGGCCGACATCATCGTGGGCGCGCCCGCTTCCACGGTGCCGCCCCTGGGCCTGCACGCCGGCCGGGCCACCGTGGTCGGCGTCCCACCGCCCTACCTGTACATGTCCCTCGAGGACGGCAACCCGGTGGCCACTTTGCGGGCAACGAAGCTGCGGCCCTCGGAAGCGGCGTGGGTGGTGGCGGCGCTGACCCCCTGGGGTACGACCTGGGTGGGCGGCGCCAATGTGATGCTGGACCTGGGGCAGCCCGTGGCCTGGCAGGGCCCGCGGCTCACCGACGCCCAGGGCGAGCTGACCTGGCCCCTGATCGTGCCCGGCAAGGCCATGCAGCGAGGCCTCTGGCTGCAGGTCTTCCAGCGCGGCCTGACGACCAACGTCACCGGCGGCATGGCCTTCCCGTGATCCGGGAGGGCCGTGCGCCGGCCTACCCCCCGGTGCGCTCGGGCAGGCGGATGACGACGGGCCCATCCTGCCCCTTCCACTCGAACTTCGAGTCGGTGTAGCGGCAGGTGCCGTCGGCCTTGGTGGCGATCAGCTCGTAGGTGCCGTGGGGCAGGGTGAAGGTCACCTCGCCGGCGGCGTCGGAGCGCCGGGTCATGCCCACATGGGAGGCGGCCCCGGGCGGCGTCATGCTGACGATGGCGTCGGCCACGAGCCAGCCCCTGTGGTCCTGGATGACCAGGCGGCACACCGGGACGGGCTTCACCGTGACCTGGTGGCGGAACACGCTGCCGGCCGGTGTGGGGGCCTCCAGGTCCACCAGGAAGGGCGTGATGCCGAGTCCGCCGACCCACAGCCAGCGGGGCTGGCCGTCGGCGGGCACGTTGAAGAAGACCCGTCCGTGGAGGGGGCTCGAGTAGGTCATCTCCACGTCCCGGCGCCGGGGCTCCCGCATGTACAGGCCCTCGGGCTTCCCGGTGAGGACGCGGATGTCCACGGCGCCCACCGGCCGGCCCTGGTCGTCCTGGACGTCGACGATGTACTGGACGTGGCCCGCGGGCGGCGGGCCGATGTCGGGCTTGGGCGGCGCCTTCTCCTGCACCTGGGCGCCCTCGGTGCGGCTGATGGAGACCGTGGGGTCCGGACCCTGCTGCCGCTTCGGCCGGCCCGAGTCGCCGCAGCCGGCGGGCAGGAGGAGGAGGAGGATGGCGGGCAGGAAGAAAAGAGGGCGAGGGTTCATGCTGGCTCCTGGATGCGCAGGGTCTCGACGCCCGCCACCGCCTCGGCCTCCAGGGCGGCCAGGTCCAGCCGCGCCTCGGCGGCCCGGGCGTCCGCGACCCGCCCGTAGATTATGGGCCGCTCGGGCTGGAACAGGGAGCAGCAATCGGGCACCGGCTCCACCGAGATGGCGTAGGTGCCGATGCGCCGGGCCAGGGCGGTGATCTCGTGCTTGTCCAGGGCCACCAGGGGCCGCAGGACCGGCAGCTCGGCGGCGTCCTCGATGACCGCCAGGTTCTCCACCGTCTGGCTGGCAACCTGGCCGAGGCTCTCGCCGGTGACCAGGGCCGAGCAGCGCCGGCGCCAGGCCAGGGCGTTGGCGATGCGGTTCATGGAACGGCGGTAGAGGACGGTCCGGTAGCGGGACGGGCCCCGGTCCCGGATGGCCTCCTGGATGGCCGTGAAGGGCACCACGTGCAGGACCGAGACCGGCTGCCAGCGGGTCAGGTGTTCCACCAGGCGCAGGACCTTGTCCCGGTAGCGGGTGCCGACGAAGGGGAAGGACCAGAAGGACAGGAACTCCACCCGGAGCCCCCGCTTCATGGCCAGCCAGGCGGCCACCGGCGAGTCGATGCCGCCGGAGAGCAGGCACAGGCTGCGGCCCAGGGAGGAGACGGGCAGGCCGCCGGGCCCGGGGATGCGCCCGGCGAAGACCCAGGTGCCCTCGGGGCGGATCTCGACGCCGGCAACCAGCTCGGGGTGCTCCAGGTCCACCCGGAGGGGAGGGAAGTCAGCCAGGAGGCGGGTCCCCAGCTCCCGCTCTACCTCCATGGAGGCGATGGGGAAGCTCTTGTCGGCCCGGCGGACGGCGACCCGGAAGGGCACCTGGGCCCGGCCGGCGTGCTCCCGGGCCAGGGCGGCGGCCACCAGCTTCCGGGCGGCGGCGTGGAGGTCGTCCAGGTTCCGCTCGGCGGCCACTGCCGGCGACAGGCTGGAGACCCCGAAGACCCGGCTCGCGGCCTCCACCAGGTCCTCGGCAGGGGCCGCCGAGCGGACCAGGGCCCGGCCCCGGATGCGCCATACCCGGACCTCCGGGAAGGCCCGCAGGGCCGCCCGGAGGTTGTTGGCCAGGATCCGCTCGAAGAGGCCACGGTTGCCACCCTTGAGGGCGATCTCGTCGTAGCGGACCAGGAGGGCCGTGCGCCTTCCGCTGCCCGGGTCCATCCCCGGATTCTAGAATGGCGGCCTCGCCGGGCGATTGGCTCAGTCGGCTAGAGCGTCTCGTTTACACCGAGAAGGTCGGGGGTTCGAGTCCCTCATCGCCCACCAGGCCGCCCGCACGGCCCGAATCCCGGCCGGAGGCGGGAATCGGGCCAACCCCTGGCGCCGGCGAGCGAATACCTGGCAAGCATGCAGCTCCCCCTGCTCCTCCTCCTGGCGGCACCCTGGCTCGCACCCCAGGGCCGCGTGGACGCCGAGGTCCGCGTCGTCCCGGCAGCCGTCGCCGCCGGCTCCCAGGCCGTCCTCCAGCTGGACCTGGCCATCGAGGAGGGCTGGCACCTCTACCACCCCGACCAGGACCCGGCGGCGCCTGGCGTCACGGTGGGGGTGGAGGTGGCCGGCGAGGGCGTCCGGGTGGTGGGCCCCCTGACGACCGGGGCCGAGCCGGTGGTCCACGAGGAGAAGCTGGGGAGCGAGCGGCTGACCTTCCTCTGGCTCTCGGGCCGGCCCCGCTTCACCCTGCCCCTGGAGGTGGTGGGCCCCCCGGGCCGTCGCACCCTGGAGGTCCGCCTGCGCTGGCAGGCCTGCGACGAGAACTCCTGCCTGGCGCCCGTGCGCCGCACCGTGGAGGTCCCCCTGGAGGTCCTGCCCGGAGCGGGTACCCAGGAGCCGGCCTGGGTGGAGTCCGATCTCGCGGACGGGCGGGTGGCCTGGCAGGCGCTCCTGGAGCCGCCGGAGCCGGCGGCGGGCGGCACCGCCACCCTCCGGCTCCGGGCCCGGATCCAGGAGGGCTGGCACCTCTACCACCCGGATCAGGACTCCTCCCTCGGGATCGCGCCCCAGGCGGTGGCCCTGCCCGAGGGCCTCGAGGCGGCGGCCGAGGGGCTCGAGTCCCTCCAGGAGGCCACGCCCCACGTCGAGCGGGTGGGCAAGGAACGGCTCACCTACCTCTGGCTGGCCGGCGAGCCCGAGTTCCTCCTGCCGGTGCGGGTGACGGCCGCGCCGGGCCTGCTCACGGGCGAGGTCCGGGTGCGCTGGCAGTCCTGCGACGAGCGGCGCTGCAACCTGCCCCAGGTGACGGCCATCCCCCTGCAGGCGACCGTGCAGCCCATGGCGCCGGGCGCCGCCGGGGGGGGGGCGACCACGGTGGGCCGGCCAGACCTACTCTCCGGAGGCTTCTGGGCCTTCATCCTCGCGGCGGTCGCCGCCGCCCTCTTCTCCCTGGCCACGCCCTGCGTCTTCCCGATGATCCCGATCACGGTCTCCTTCTTCACGAAGCGGGCCGAGAAGGGTCAGGGTACGGCCCTGGGCAACGCCCTGGCCTACGGGGGGGGGATCGTCCTGACCTTCGTCGGCTTGGGGCTCGGGGTGACCGCCCTCTTCGGCGCCGGCGGCATCAACGCCCTGGCCTCGGATCCGTGGCTGAACGTGGCCCTGGGCCTGCTGTTCCTGGTCTTCGGCATCTCCTTGATCGGCTTCTTCGAGATCCGGCCGCCAGCCTGGCTGCAGAACCGGGTCTCCCAGGCGGACGCCCGCAGCCGCCAGCGCAGTGGCTACGGGCCGGTGGTGGTGATGGCCGTGGCCTTCAGCATCACCGCCTTCACCTGCACCGTGGCCTTCGTGGGCGCCATCCTCGCCCTGGCGGCCCAGAGTGGCGAGTGGCTGTGGGCGCTCCTCGGCATGACCGTGTACGGCGTGGTCTTTGCGTCGCCCTTCTTCCTCCTGGCCCTCTTCCCCACCGCCGTCCGGCGCCTGCCCCGGGCGGGCGGCTGGATGAACTCCCTGAAGGTCACCCTGGGCTTCATCGAGATCGCCGCCGCCTGGAAGTTCCTGTCGAACGCCGACCGGGTCTGGAACCTCCAGCTCCTGACCCGGAAGGTGGTGGTGATCCTGACCGCCGTGCCCTTCCTGCTCCTGGGCGCCTACCACCTGGGCCTCATCGCTGTGCCCCACGAGCGGGAGCTCTTCGGCAGGATCCGGCCAGGCCTGCGCCGGCGGCTCACCGGCGGCCTCTTCCTCCTCTTCTCCGCCTACCTGTTCACCGGCCTGGTGGCGGAGCGGCCCTACCGGGGCATTCTCGAGGCCTACTTCCCGCCCCGGAACTACGGCGTGCCGGAGCTGGGACCCGCTGACCTCTTCTGGCACGAGTCCTTCGAGGAGGCCTTCGCTGCCGCCCGGGAGGAGGACCGGCTGCTGTTCCTGGACTTCACCGGCGTCACCTGCGCCAACTGCCTGCTCATGGAGGGCAACGTCTTCCCGGACCCCCGGGTGCGCCCCCTCCTCGAGCAGTTCGTCCGGGCCGAGCTGTACGTGGACCGGCCGCCCCACGGAGCGGAGAACATGCGCCTCGAGATCGAGCGCTTCGGCACGTCCCAGCAGCCCCTCTACGTGGTCCTCGACCCGCGCCAGGACGAGGAGGAGTGGCCGGGGCGGGTGGTGGCCACCTTCCCGGGCTACCACCCGGATGCGGCGAAGTTCGCCGCCTTCCTCCGCCGGGCCCTGGACAGCCGTCTGGACGCCGCCCTGCCTCGCTAGGATGGCGGGGAGGGCGCATGCGCTGCCATCCCGGTGAAGGTCTCGGCAACTCCTTCCTCCTGGTGGAGGCAGAGGAGGTGGAGCGCAGCAGCACTCCCCCCGGCGAGCTGGCCCGGCAGTGGTGCGCCCCCATGGTGGACGGCCTCCTGGTCCTGGGCCGGCCCTGCTCCGGGGAGCGGCCCGTCCAGGTCTTCAACCGGGACGGCAGCGAGGGCGAGCTGTGCCTGAACGGCCTCCGGGTCGTCGCCCTCTGGGAGGGGGGGGAGGAGGGCGCCTTCCGGATGGCCGGCCGCCGGGTCCGCTGGCAGGTGGTGGGCCGGGAGCGGGAGCTGCCCGCTGGTACCGCCGCCGCCGGCCAGGTGGAACTGTGGCTCCCGGAGGACAGCCTGCCCGAGGAGGTGCGTTTCCAGCGGGTCCCTCTGCACGGAGAGCGGGCCGGCCTGGCCGTCCACTTCTGGAATCCCCACTGCGTCGTCCTCACGGACAGCCTCCAGGGCGTGGACCTGGAGTCCCTGGCCGTGGCCGCCGCCCGGCACCAGGAGATCTTCCCCGACGGCCTGAACCTGGAGCTGGTGGCTCCGGGCCGGCACGTGGGCCAGCTGCACATGCGGGTCTGGGAACGGGGCGTGGGGGAGACCCGGGCCTGCGGCAGCGGCGCGGTGGCCGTGGCCCTGGCGGTCTGGGCGGGCAGCGAGGGGGCCATCCAGCCCCTGGAGGTGCAGATGCCCGGGGGCAGCCTGGTCATCTCCCCGGACCGGGAGCGGGGGGGCATCCGCGTCCTCGGCCCAGCCACCCTCGGCCAGGCCGTGGAGCTGCGCCTGGCCTGATGCCGCCGTCGCCATGCCCCGCCTCCTGTCCCTGGGCATCGCCTTCCTCCTCTGGACCGTGGCTGAGGAGCACCCGGAGCTGGCCGGGGAGCCGGAGCCTGTGCTGCTCGTGGCCACCATCGCCGTCGCCTGGCTGTTCGGCATGCGCTGGGCCGCGCCCCGGGACCGCCCCCCCCCCGAGGCCCGGCCTCTGGGCTTCTTCCTCCTGCCCTTCCTCAACTACCTGGCCTGGCTCCTGCCCTGCGGCGGTGTGCGGCTCTGGCAGGACTGGGACCTGCCCGCCGTCTTCTCCGCCTGGATCGGCCTGGTGCCGTGGTTCCTGATCCAGGCTGGCTACCGCTACGGCGAGGGTGCCTGTCTGGGGCTTGGCCCTGCCGGTGCCCGGCGCTTCGCCTGGCGCCAGACCCGGGCCCTCCTCCTGGTGGTGGTGCCCGTGGCCCTGGCCGCCCAGGGATGGGAGTCGGGGCTGGCCCTCCTGCCCGAGGATCCGGAGACGTGGAGCAGCGGCCAGCAGCTCTGGGCCTGGGCGGTGGAGCTGGGCGTGCCCGTCCTGGTGCTGCCGGTGATCCTGGCCCTCCTGCCCACCCTCCTGGGGGCCGCCGGCCCCCTGCCCCCGGCCTGGCAGGAGGTGGCGGCCCGGGCCTGGCGGCCTCGCCGGGGGCGGCCGCCCCGGGTCCTGGACTGGCCGACCCAGGGCCTCTTCGCCAACGCCCTGGCCGCGGGCTTCGGCCCCTGGAAGAGGATCCTGGTCACCGATCGTCTCCAGGGGTTGCTCCGGGAGCAGGAGCTGGCCGCCGTCCTGGCCCACGAGGTTGCACACCTGCGCCGGGGCCACACCTGGACTCTCCTGGCTGGAGTCCTGGGCGGGGCCCTCCTGGGGACGACGGCAGTGGACCTCCTCTGGGCCGGGGCCGGACCCGCGCCCCTCCTGCCGAGCGTCCTGGGCCTGGCCCTGGGCATCGCCCCCCTGGTGCCGGCCAGCCGGGCCTTCGAGATGGAGGCGGACCTGGACGCCATGGCCGGGGATCCGGCGCACCCCGCCGGGCTGACCGGGGCCCTCACCCTCCTGGCGCCGGTAGGCCGGGCCTCCTGGCTGGCAGTCCTGGGCCTGCGTCACCTGCCGCCTGCCGAGCGCCTCCGGGAGCTCGACCTTTGCCTCGCGGACCCTGCCCGGGAGGCCTGGTGGCGGGCCCGGGCGCGGCGCTGGCGACGGCTCATGCGGGCGCTTCTTCCGGCCGGTCTGGCGCTGTTCCTGGCAGGACCTGCCGGGCCGCTGCAAGTCGGTTTCTGAAGCGGACTTGGGAACGCCCGGGTGCAACCTGGGGCCTTCCGGGAACGGCCCCGCGCTGCTGCAATGGTGGGCTGCCCTGCGGCCAGCCCGACCCCCATGCCCGAGACCCCCGCCCGCCAGGAACCGTCCGTCCGCCCGAGCCTGATCGAGCGGGAGATGCGCGAGTCCTACCTGACCTACGCGCTCTCCGTCATCCACGACCGGGCCCTGCCCGACGTCCGGGATGGCCTCAAGCCCTCCCAGCGCCGGATCCTGGTGGCGATGAACGACCTGAACCTCCGCTCGGGGGGGAAGTATCGCAAGTGTGCCAAGATCGCCGGGGACACCTCGGGCAACTACCACCCCCACGGCGAGTCGGTCATCTACCCCACCCTGGTGCGCATGGCACAGCCCTTCCGGCTGCGGGTGCCCCTGGTGGACGGACAGGGCAACTTCGGTTCCATCGACGGCGATCCGCCGGCGGCCATGCGTTACACCGAGGCCCGGATGTCCACGGCGGCCGAGGAGCTGCTGGCCGACCTGGACAAGGACACGGTGGACCTCCGGCCCAACTACGACGAGACCCGGATGGAGCCGGTGGTCCTGCCGGCCCGCTTCCCGAATCTCCTGGTGAACGGCTCGGAGGGCATCGCGGTGGGCATGAGCACCGCCCTGCCACCCCACAACCCCCGGGAGGTCCTGGCCGCCATTCGCCTGGTCCTGGACCGGCCGGACTGCACGGTGGCCGACATCCTCAAGATCCTGCCGGGGCCCGACTTCCCGACCGGGGGCATCATCTGCGGCCGCCAGGGCATCTTCCAGGCCTACGCCACCGGCATCGGGCGCATGGTGCTCCGGGCGCGCATGCACCACGAGGAGGGGGAGGGCCGCCAGCGGGACCGGCTGGTGGTGACCGAGATCCCCTACGAGAAGGAGAAGGCCGGGATCATCGAGAAGATCGCCCTGGCGGTGAAGGACGGTCGCATCGAGGGCATCCACGACATCCGGGACGAGTCGGACCGGGAGGGGATGCGGGTGGTCATCGAGCTGCGCAAGGACGCCGACCCGGCGGTGGTCGAGAACCTGCTGTACAAGTTCTCGCCCCTGCAGAGCACCTACGTCATCCGCAACACGGTGCTCCGGGACGGTCGGCCGGTGACCCTGGGCATCAAGGAGCTGCTCCTGGCCTACCGGGACCACCGCTTCCAGGTCATCCGCCGGCGCACCGCCTTCCTCCTGCGCAAGGCCGAGGCCCGGCTGCACATCCTGGAGGGGATGCTGATCGCCATCCAGGCCATCGACGAGGTGGTGGCGATCATCAAGTCCTCGCCGGACACGGGGGTGGCGAAGGAGCGCCTGGAGGTGCGCTTCGGGCTGTCGCCCGAGCAGTCCCAGGCCATCGTCGACATGCGCCTCGGCCGCCTCACGGCCCTCGAGGTGCACAAGCTCGAGGAGGAGATTGCCAGGCTCCAGAAGGACATCGCCTGGTACCGCCGGATCCTGGCCGAGGACGAGCTGGTCCACGACATCATCCGCCAGGACCTGGACGAGCTGGCGGCGCACTACCCCACCGCCCGGCGCACCGAGATCGGCGGCGACGTCGAGGAGTTCCTCACCGAGGACCTGATCGCCGAGGAGACGGTGGTGGTGACCATCAGCCGGGACGGCTGGATCAAGCGCACCCCGGTGGAGGCCTACCGGGCCCAGCACCGGGGGGGACGGGGCATCACCGGCGGCCGCACCCGGGAGGGGGATGCCCTGTCCCACCTCTTCGTCTGCTCCACCCACGACTACCTGCTCATCGTCACCGACCGGGGACGCCTCTACTGGCTCAAGGTCTACCAGCTCCCGGACCTGGACCGGACCGCCCGGGGGCGTTCCATCCGCAATCTCATCGAGGGCATCGAGCCCGGCGAGGAGATCCGTTCCATCCAGGCGACCCGGCACTTCGACGAGGCCGACTACCTGCTCTTCGCCACGGCCCGGGGACGGGTCAAGAAGACGGCGCTGGCGGCCTACTCCCGGCCCCGGGCCCGGGGCATCATTGCCACCGTCCTGGCCGAGGGCGACCGCCTGATCGGCACCGCCATGGTCCGGGAGGGGGACGAGGTGCTGCTCGCCACTGCCAGCGGCCAGGTGGTGCGCTTCCGGGAGTCCGACGTCCGGCCCATGGGCCGCACCGCCGCCGGCGTCCGGGGCGCCAGCCTGAAGGCCGACGACGAGGTGGTGGACCTGGTCACCGGCGGCGAGGACGACCTGCTGCTCCTGGCCTGCCGCAACGGCTACGGCAAGCGCACCCGCATCGGCGAGTTCCGCCTGACCCGGCGAGGCAGCCAGGGGGTGGTGGGCATCCGCACCAGCGCCCGGAACGGCCCGGTGGTCAACGCCCTGAACGCGAGCCGCTGCCAGGAGGTGCTTCTCTCCACCGAGCAGGGCATGATGGTGCGGATCCCAGTGGACCAGGTCTCCATCCAGGGCCGGGCGACCCAGGGCGTGCGCCTGGTGAACCTCCGGGAGGGCGACGCCCTGACCAGCGTGGCGGCAGTGGCCGAGGACGAGGCCGAGGAGGAGAAGGAAGCATGAGCGGACTGCGGGACAAGATCAGTGCCGACCTGAAGGTGGCCCTCAAGGCCCGGGACGAGGTCCGGGTGCGGACCCTGCGCATGCTCCTCCACGACCTCAAGAACGCCGGCCTGGAGAAGCGGGCCCGGAAGGGCTACACGGGCGAGGTGGACTCGCCGGTGGAGAACCTCTCGGAGAGCGAGGCCCAGCAGGTCCTGCGCCGAGCCCTGCGCCAGCGCCGGGAGTCGGTGGACGAGTACCGGAAGGGCGGGCGGGAGGACCTGGTGGCCCGGGAGGAGGCCGAGGCCGCGGTCATCGAGGAGTACCTGCCCAAGGCCCTGTCCGAGGCGGAGATCGAGGGCCTGGCCCGGGAGGCCATCCAGCAGACCGGGGCCGAGGGGCCCCGGGACATGGGCAAGGTGATGAAGGCGGTCCTCGCCCGGGCCGCCGGCCGGGCCGACGGCAAGCTGCTGGCGACCGTGGTCCAGCGGCTCCTCGCCGGCGGGGACTGAAGGCCCGCCGGCGAGGCGGCCGCCCGGGGTCCTACTGGACCACCTCCACCAGGGGATTGGACAGGATGCCCGTCCCGCCGGCGTCGATGGCCACCGCCTGGGTGTAGACGGTCAGGCCTGCCGCCGCGGGCGGCACCGGCAGGCTCGTGGTGGCGACGCTCTGGGGATCGGCGGTGAGGGTCGGGAGCTGCTGGATGGGCGGGCTCATGGCCACGTCGCCGTAGCGGGTGGGCGTCGGCCCGGCGCCGGTGATGGACCAGCCGATGACCACCGTGGCCCCGGGGGCGGCGTTGCTCACCGTGAAGGTGGCGGTGCCTCCGGCCACCAGGTTGGTGACGGCGTAGGCCGGCCGGAAGTCCGGCGTCGAGATGACGATGTCGTCGAAGGTGAAGCCCGCCTGGCCGCCGGAGCCCGACTGCAGCCGGATCTCGTTGAAGCGGAAGTCGGGGACCATCACGTCCAGGTCGGCGACGGTGGTGGGGTGGGTGTTGGGGGGGTCCACCCACATCTGCACCCGCTCGTCCCCGGGCAGGAAGTCGATGCGGGCGACCAGCAGGGCCTGGTTCCAGCAGTTGGTGCCGGGGATGAAGGTCGGGACGCCGACCCAGGGGACGTCCACGCCCCACTCGTCGCTGCTCCAGGGGCTGCCGATGAGGAGCTTCTCGCCCACCCACTGCTCGTAGAGGCTGATGCCGCCGTACCAGTCGTCGCTGTAGGGCTCCCGGACGCAGAGGAAGGAGATCCAGACGGTGGTGCCATCCAGGCCGAAGCGGAGGTTGTCCAGGATCGGGTCGAAGCCGGCCACGTCGAGGGTGCGGAAGGAGCCGCAGTGCTCGCAGCTCGTGGTCGCCTTGCCGCCCACCGGGTCCAGGCCGGGGACGTTGACGATGGCGTTGTCACCGTTGGCGCCGCTGTACCAGGGCACCCACCAGCCGGTGCCGCCATTCAGGCCGCCCAGCGGAGTGGGGCCCGGGTAGTCGAAGGTCTCGGTGGCGATGGTGAGGTACTGGCCCTGGGCGAGGGCCGGGGCCGCGAGGAGGGGGAGGAGGAGGCCGGCCAGGAGGGCGGCGCCGGGGGGAAGGGGTCTGTGCATGAATCGTTGGAGGGACGGGGGTTGCCAGCCATTCTAGGGCACGGCGGAAGCGGCCTCGGCCAGGACGCCCTGGAGGGCGGCCCCGGTCCGGGCTGCGGTCCACTCCCGAGCTCGGCGCCGGCCGGCCTCGCGGAGGCGCTCCCGGAGGCCGGCATCGGCCAGGACCTCCACCCCGCCCCGGGCCACGCGCGCCTCCGCCCGGGGGTCCAACCAGGCCCGGCCCGTATACCCCTCTGACGCGCCGCGCGCCGCGGGGCGGGCATGGCCAGCGAGGTCGTGGCCCCCCCCACCC
>CAYMFV010000046.1:0-12718 GCA_964389745.1 uncultured Planctomycetales bacterium
TGCCAGGGGGGGGGCGAGGACATGGAGGGGTCAGCCGCGGCGGCGCAGGAGGAGCCAGAGGAAGAGGGGGCCGCCCAGGAGGGCCGTGAGGATGCCCACCGGCAGCTCGCTGTGGCGGCCGAGGACCGGGAGGGAACGGGCAGCCAGGTCGGCCAGGACCAGGAAGGCGCCGCCGGTCAGCCAGCTCGCCGGCAGGAGGACGGCGTGGCGCAAGCCGGTGAAGGGCCGCAGGGCGTGGGGGACGAGGAGGCCGACGAAGCCGATGGGGCCGGCGTGGGCCACCACCCCGGCCACCAGGATGCCGCTGGCCAGCAGCAGGTCCCGGCGGGCGGCGGCCACGGGCACGCCCCGGGCGGCGGCCAGCTCCGGGTCGAAGGCCAGGTGGTCCAGGGCGGGCGTGCGCCGGGCCAGGAGGAGGATGCCGAGGAGGAGCCACGGGGCCAGGGACAGGAGGGCGCCGGGGTGGACCACGTCCAGGGCACCCATCATCCAGCGCTCCATGCTGGCCAGCTCGTAGGGGTCGGCCAGGTAGCGGAGCAGGAGGGTGCCGGCCCCGGCCAGGAAGTTGAGGGTGACGCCTGCCAGGATGAGGCCGTCGGCCCGCCGGGAGCGCCGGGCCACCGCCAGGACCAGGATCGTCTCGGCCAGGGCCAGGACCAGGGCGGCGCCCTGCTGGGTGAGGAGGGCGGTGCCCAGGACCAGGCCCGGGAAGGCCACGGGCAGGAAGGCGCCGAGAGCCGCCGCCGACGCGGTGCCGAGGGTGTAGGGGGTGGCCAGGCCGTTGCGCAGGAGGGTCTGGAGGACGGCCCCGGACACGGCCAGGGCGCCGCCGGCCAGCCAGGCGAGGCCGACCCGGGGCAGGCGCAGGGCGAGGATCCGGGCGTCGGGGCTCCAGGCCTCCCGGGGCAGGCTGCAGAGCTCCCGCCAGGCGGTCCCGGCCCGGATGGGTTCCGTCCCCAGGCAGGGGGCCACGGCCAGGGCCGCCAGGCTGGCCAGGGCCAGGAGGGCGAGGAGCCGGTAGGGGGGGGGACGGCGGGGCACGGGCGGCGTCAGCGGGGAAGGACGGCCGGCGGCGCGTCGGCCCGGGGCAGGAGGAGGACGTGGCCGCCGAAGAGGCCCTCCAGGAGCTCGGGGACCAGGACCTCCCCGGCGCTGCCCCGGGCCAGGAGCCGGCCCCGGCCCAGGACCAGGAGCTCGTCGGCGAAGGTGGCGGCCAGGTTGAAGTCGTGGGTGACGCAGAGGACGCCGAGGCCCTGGCGGGCCAGGCGCCGGAGCATGGCGAAGAGTGCCGCCTGGTGGTGGAGGTCGAGCATGGCGGCGGGCTCGTCCAGGAGGAGGAAGGCGGGCTCCTGGGCGAGGACGCTGGCCACCAGCACCCGGCGGCGCTCCCCGCCCGAGAGGTTGCCGAGGCGGCGGCCGGCGAGGCCGGCGGCGTCCACGGCCTCCAGGGCCCGGTGGACGGCGGCCCGGGTCGTCGGGGAGAGGCGGCTCTCGAACCAGTGCCCGTGGCCGGCCACCCGGGCGCCCAGGCCCACGGCCTCCTCGACGGTGAAGGCGAAGACCGGCTGCACCTCCTGGGGCAGGAAGCCCAGGCGCCGGGCCCGCTGCTGGGCGGACCAGGCGGTCACCGGCCGGTCGTCCAGGAGCACCTGGCCACCCCGGGGGGGCAGGAGCCCGGCCAGGGTCCGCAGCAGGGTGCTCTTGCCGGCGCCGTTCGGCCCCAGGAGGCAGAGGAAACGGCCCGGGGGCAGCTCCAGGTCCACCTCCCGGAGGACGGGCGGCGCGCCGGGGTGGCCGGCGGCGAGGAGCCGGGCGGCGAGGACCACGGGCCCATGATGTCGGCTGCTATCCTCTGCCGCCATGACGGGGGACGTGCCGGCCTGGCTGGAGCAGCGGCTGGAGGAGGCCCGGAGTGCCTGGGCCCGCCTCGACGGCCGCTTCCTCGCCACCGTGGCCGGGGCGGCCGAGCTGGCGGTGGCCGCCCTGCGCGGTGGCGGCAGCGTCTGGCTCCTGGGCAACGGGGGCAGCGCCGCCGACGCCCAGCACTGGGCGGCGGAGCTGGTGGGGCGCTACCTGGTGGAACGGGAGCCCCTGAACGTCCACGCCCTGACCGTGAACCCGAGCACGGTGACGGCCCTGGTGAACGACTACCCGCCGGCCGAGCTCTTCGCCCGCCAGGTCCGGGCCCACGTCCGGGCCGGGGACCTGCTGGTGGCCATCAGCACCTCGGGCAACAGCGAGAACGTGCTCCGGGCGGCGGCCGAGGCCCGGCGGCGCGGGGCGAAGGTCCTGGGAGTGACCGGCGCCCGGGGCGGGCGGCTGGCGGCCCTCTGCGACCTGGTGCTCTGCGCCCCGAGCGAGGAGACGCCCCGGATCCAGGAGATCCACCTGCTCTTCGGCCACCTCTGGTGCGAGGCGGTGGAACGGGCTTTCAGCGGGGCCTGAGGGCCTCGGCCAGGATGGCGGCCACCTCGGGCATCCGGGGGCCCGGGAGGAGGAGGAAGTCCTCGGTGAGGACCCGGACCCGGCCGGCGGCCACGGCGGGTAGGCCGGGGAAGCTCTGCCGCCAGATGCGGAGGATGGCCTCCCGGTCCGCGCTCCGGCCCGGCTGGAGCTCGAGGATCACCTCGGGGGCGGCCCGGACCAGGGCCTCCTCGTCCAGGTCGAAGTAGTTCCGGGGGTTGTCGGCGAAGACGTTGCGGCCGCCGGCGGCCTCGAGGAGGGTGGTAAGGAAGGAGGCGCCGCCGGCGACCACCAGCCCGGCGGCCTGCCCGGGGCGCCGGCCCACCACCAGGAGGACGGGCACGGGTGGTTCGGCCCGGGCGGCGGCCTGGCGGCGCACCTCTTCCAGGGCGGCCCGGCTGGCGGCAACCAGGTCGGCGGCGCGCTCGGGCACCTGGAAGAGCTCGCCCAGGGTCCGGACCTCCTCCTCCCAGGAGTCCCAGGTGTCGGTGGCCAGGGCCAGGTGGCCGACGCCCTGGTCCCGGAGAACGGCTTCGAGCCGGGGGAAGCGCCCCTGGGTGACCACCAGGTCGGGCTCCAGGGCGGCGATGCGCTCCAGGGAAGGGTTCCACTGGCCGCCGAGGCGGGGCAACCCGGCGGCGCCGGGGGCAACGCAGTAGTCGGAGACCCCGACCACCTTCTCGCCGAGGCCCAGGGCGAAGATGGTCTCGGCGGTGGAGGGACCGAGGACGACGACCCGGGACGGGGGGGGGGCCGGCGGGGCCGGGGCGGGCGGCGTGCCAGCGCCCTGCTCCGGCGCGCAGGCGGTGGCCAGGAGCAGGGCGGCGGCGGGAAGGAGGCCCTGGCGCCTAGCCACCTGGCGGTGCAGGGAGCCCGGCGTCCGAGTCCTTGTCGGCCTTGTAGCTGCTGCCGTAGTGGTAGCCGTAACCGTAGTGGTAACCGTAGCCGTAGTAGTAGTCCTTGCCGAAGCGGGTCGGGCGCACGCCGTTGAGGATGGCGCCGACGAGCTTGACTCCGGTCATGCGCAGGCGCTGGGCGGCTCCGGCGACCATGGCCTCGGGGACGAGGTTGGCCCGGCACAGGAGGAAGACGGCATCCAGCTCGTGCAGGAAGGAGGCCGGGTCGGCGACGGCCAGGACCGGGGGCACGTCGAAGAGGACGTAGTCGTACTCTTCCCGGAGCTCCCTGACGAGGGCGCTCATGGGCTCCGAGGCCAGGAGGTCGCCCGGGTTGGGCGGTTTCTGGCCGGCGGGCAGGACGGAGAGGTTCTTGACGGAGGTGGAGCAGACCCGCTCCTTCCAGTGGACACCTTCCAGGAGAACGTCGCTCAGGCCGGGCCGGAGGGAGAGGCCGAAGTAGCGGTGGATGACCGGACGCCGCATGTCCGCGTCCACCAGAAGCACAGTGGCGCCGCTGTTGGCGAGGGCCACGGCGAGGCTACAGATGGTCACGGACTTGCCCTCTCCCTGGAGAGAGGACGTGATGGCCACGGTCTTCAACGAGCCCGTTTGTGCAGCGAACTTGAGGTTGGCTCGCAGTGAGCGATAGGCTTCGGCTGTGGGCGATTGCGGGTCGTCCCGCACAGCGATGAAGAACTTGGCTTTGCTCTTGCGGGTGCGCGCCGGCCCGCGCCTGAAGTCCGGCACGATCCCGAATTGCGGCAACCCGGCCGCCTCCTCGAGTTGAGCGGCGGAGGCAATGCGCCGGGCTCTGGGCTCTCTGAGCAGAGACCAGAGACTTCCAAGGAACACGCCCAACAGAATGCCGAGGAGGGCGGACAGGCCCAGCTTCGGGCTCAGGCGTTCGATGGGCGGTTGAGCAGGATCGATGATCTCGACGGTGGCGATTGCGGCCTTTTCGGCAATCGAAGCTTCCTGCAGTTTGGACAGCAGAAGCGTATAGATCTGTTCGTGCGTGTCAGCTTCCCTCTTGAATGCTGCTAGCTGCCGCTCTGTCTCTGGCAAGCTCTCCAGATCGCCCTTGTAGCGATCAATGATGCTGGTCAAAGAGGCGATCTCTTCTTCCAGCCGGCTGATGTCGGATCGGAACTTCTCCAGAATACGCGCCCGGAGCTTGGCGATCTCAGTGTTCAGCTCCACGAGCTCTGGCCACTGGTCCGTATAGGTAACTTCAAGAGTCGCCTTGTTGGCGAGCATCTCGGCGAGAGAATCCAGCAAGCCAACAGTAACAGGGTCCAAATCGCCAGCTACGGCGACGTCCTCTGCCTTGACGGCGCCCGTCGAGAACAGCTCGAGAGCCTGTCGCTGTGCATGGAGCTTGAGCCGCAGGCGGGCCTGCTCGAGGTCCAGCTCGCTGAGCTTCTGGACCAGGACTTCCGCGTTCTCGGACAGAACGATAGATCCGGGCGTTTTTGCCTGGTAGTCGACCAGGCGCTGTTCAGCATGCTCAAGACGCTGCTGAACCGCATCCTTTTCCCGCTCAATGAACTCCCTGGTCAGTCTTGCCGGCTTCCTGACGCGTTCGATGTTGCGATTGACGTATGCAGCAGCGATGGCATTGAGGATGGCGGCGGCGCGATCCGGATCCGTATCGCGGTAGGTGAGCCTGAGGACACCGGAACCACGGGCAGTCTCCTCCACCTTCAGGTGATCCAAGATGGTCTCAACTGCCCGACGGAAGGAGAGATGCCGGAGAATAAAGGAACGGCCCGCAAGAGAGCCCTGGGGTTTGAGGAGGAAAGTCCGGCCTGCATAGTGGATCGGGGACCCAGGGCTCGTCTCGATGACCGTCTTCTCCCTTGCCAGTGGGGAAGCCAGTTGCAGAGACACGGTGTCGCTCGTCAGGTAATCGATCCGAAGCGGTGCCCTGCCAGCAGCGCCCTCTGGCCACTCCAGCACATCCACATCGAGGTGGCCCTGGGGCGGGCTCTCCTGGCGCATCCGGCGGAGCAAGACAGGCAGTGGCCAGTATTGGTCGATATCGTCGACCAGCGTGGTAAGACCGAGGGCGGTCGGTGTCGACCCCACGGGCTTCACGACCTCCTCCAGAACGACGCGGGATCGGACGACCTCGATCTCTGCAGCAGCGGCAGGTGCTTGGCTAAGGAGGGCGAGCTCTCCCAGAATGCCTGTGCTGGCCGAGGCCCCTTCGACGAGAATCCTGGCCTCGGCTTCGAAAACGGGGGCCTTGCGCAGGGCCAGTCCAATGGAAGCAGCGGCAAAAAGGAACGCAAGGAGAGCAATCCGTGCTTTGTTCCTCAGGAGAACGCCGAGGAGTTCGACCAGTCCGAGGGATCTGCGGTCGGCGGGCTCCTGCCAGGGTGAACTCTGGGCGTTGGTCATCAGTTGGAGCGGATGTCCTGAATGATGGCGATGTCGCGTGCTGTGGACACCGGCAAGAAGATTGCTTGCATCAGCGGGACCAGATCCTGGGCCACCTCAGCAACCTCGGCCCAGGAGCGCCGTCCGACGAAAATGATATCGTCCGCCTGGATGTAGGTGCTGGCGAACGGGTCGAGGTTGTCTGTGCTGAAGAGATGGATGTTCTCCTCGCGGATGGGGCCACGGACAAGAGCCACTTCGTCCCGGTACGCAAGGCGTGTGAACCCACCGGCCTGGGCAAGGGCCTCGAAAATGGTGAGGGGCCGATCGAGTACGTACAGGCCTGGGTTGGTGACCTCGCCGAACACATAGTACCTGTATGCGCCGAACTCGATCACCGAGACATCAACCTCAGGGTGCTTGAGATACTCTTGCAGTCGTGTCTTGATGTCCTCCTGGATCTGGAAGATGGTTTTTCCTGCCACTGTCAGGGGCCCGACCAGAGGTAGGGTGATCCTGCCTTGGGAGTCAACCGGACTGCCCGGGGTGCTGGTCTTGTAGAATGGGGATGACAGCTCCGGGTGCCCGAGAACGTTCACCCGGATGACGTCTCTGGGCCCGATGAGGTACTCGAAAGTCCTGGGCTGATAGACGGGAGGCCCCTCGGCGAGACTGACCTGGCGGTCAAGCACGTGCGGGGTGCTGCTGCATGCAGCCAGCATGGCTGCGAGAGTCAGGATCAGGGGTCTGTACATGGCTCGGGGCTGGAGAGCATAGCAGGGCCCGTGCGCAGGCCGTCAAGCCCTCCTATACTCTTCCGCGTCCGGGTGCTCCGGCCACTGGCCACGGGCCGGCGGCCGGGCCGAGGAAGGGCCATGGAAGTCCTGCAGATCAACAACTACCACTACCTCCGGGGAGGGTCGGAGCGAGTCTACTTCGAGACAGCCCGCCTGTTGGAGGAGCATGGCCACCGCGTGACCTTCTTCTCCGTCGCTCACCCACAGAACATATCTGTCCCTGCCGACAAGTACTTCGGGAAGGCCTTCGATCCGGCTGCTGCGTCCGGCCTGGCAGAGAGAGTCCGGGCAGCCGCCTTGATGATCTTCTCTCCTGGCAACAACCGGCAGATGGACCGGCTTCTTGATGCGCATGAGATCCAAGTTGCACATGCCCACAACATCTACGGGCGAGTCTGTCCATCGGTCCTGCGGGTTCTGGCCAAGCGGGGCATACCTACGGTGCTCACCGTCCACGACTACAAGCTATGCTGCCCCATTTACATCTGCTTCAGGAATGAGTCGGTATGTACTCGGTGTGTGGAGAATGGGGTGCACAATGTGGTGCTGAATCGCTGTACCAAGGGCTCCCTGCTGGCGAGTGTCGTGCACTATATGGAACATCAGGCGCACCGCATCATGGGGTACTACAGCAAGGATGTCTCGCTGTATGCCTGCCCGAGCAGGTTCTTGCGAGAGCTCCTTGTTCGGGCTGGTTTGCCCGAGGATAGGCTTGTCCACCTGCCGAACTTCTTGCGGGTCAGCGGTTTCGAACCAGAATTCGGCCACAATAGCTACGTATTGTATGCTGGCAGGCTTGCGCAGGAGAAGGGTGTGCACGTCCTGGTTGACGCCATGCAGGGCCTTGAAGTCGAGCTGAGGATCGCGGGAGAAGGGCCATTGCGGGCTGTGCTGGAAGACAAGGTGCGGCAGCGGGGACAGGCGAACGTTCGCTTCGTCGGCCACCTCAGTGGCTCCGAGCTCGCTGACGCCTACAGGAAGGCGGCCCTGACGATTGTTCCGTCGCTGTGGTTCGAGAACCAGCCTATGAGTATCCTCGAGTCATTCGCGTATGGGACGCCCGTCGTCGCTTCGGACCACGGCGCTCTCCCGGAGCTGGTTGTGGAAGGAGTCAGTGGTGCGGTGTTCGAGCCGGGCAATACGGGTGCCCTTCGAGAGCGGATACGGCACCTGATGGACCATGAGAGCGAACGGGAAGGTCTGGCCCGTAGTGCTCGCCAAATGGTGGAGGAAGAATTCGACGAGGATGTCCACTACCGCCGCCTGCTGGACCTCTACGAGCGGGCGCAGAAGAAATGAAGGTCGCCTACCTGGTGCTCAAGGGGATGCCGGCACCAGCCGGTATCGAGAAGTACACCGAGGAGGTGGGCAGCCGCCTCGTGGATGCAGGGCACGAGGTGGTCGTGTACGCCATGCGTCACCTCCACGGAACGCGGGACGGAGAGTATCGGGGCATGCAAGTGCGGACCGTACCGGCACCCAGGATCCGAGGCCTCGAGAAGCTGGCGGCGGCCGGCTGGGCGGCCACAGCCGCCACCCTCGACCGCGACGTGGACCTGGTACACGTCCACGCCTTCGGTCCCGGCATGTTCGCCGGCATCCCCCGTCTGCGCGGACGCCGGGTCGTGGTCCAGGGCCACGGCATCGAGTGGCAGCGCTCGCGCTGGGGTGCCGTGGGGCGGGCGGTGCTCCGCTGGACCGAGCTGCCGTCGGTGCGCCTGGCCCACGATGTGACGGTAGTCTCCCGGGTCCAGCAGGAGTACCTCCGGCGGCGGTATGGGCTGGAGAGTACCTACATCCCCACCGGAGTGGCGCCGCCGCGGATCCTGCCTCCTGCCAGGATCCGCAGGGAGATGGGACTCGAGCGCCACAGCTACATCCTCTTCGCTGCCCGCCTGGTTCGGGAGAAGGGGGCACATCACCTGATCCGGGCCTTCCGGGACCTGACCACCGATCTGCGGCTGGTGGTGGCCGGAGACGACCCCTACGAGGGGGCGTACAAGGCGGAACTGCGGGCGCTGGCGGGCGATGACCCGCGCATCCTCTTCCCTGGCTTCGTCCGGGGCGACCTCTTCGACGAGCTGTTCAGCAATGCCTGGCTCTACGTTCAGCCCTCCGAGCTCGAGGGCCTGCCGATCACGCTCCTGGAGGCCATGGCCTATGGCAGCCCCTGCCTGGCCAGCGACATCCCGGAGAACCGGGAGGCTCTCCAGGGCCACGGCTTCGTCTTCCGAAATGCGGACTGGAGGAACCTCCTGGCCGTCCTAGAAGACCTGCTTGCCAACCCTGCCCGGGTCGAAGGCGAGCGCGGCGCCGCGGCGGAGATGGTCCAGCGGGACTTCTCCTGGGACCGGATCGCCGACCGCATGCTTGCCTTCTACCAGGCGGTCCTGGGGGGCAAGCGGGGCTTGGACTAGACTGGGTACGTCGAGCCCCCCCTGGCTTCCCCTTGGTCACGTTTGTTCCAGAGCGACGGAGAGAATGGTCCAGTACACCGGATACAAGAAGGTGCGCTTCGGCAGCATCATCACCACGTATCGCTGCAACGCGAAGTGCAACATGTGCGACATCTGGCAGAACCCCACCCGGCCGACCGAGGAGATCGGCCCGGAGGTGTACGCCAGGCTGCCGCACATGGAGGCCTGCAACGTCACCGGGGGCGAGCCCTTCCTGCGGAAGGACCTCGACGAGATCGTCACGGTCCTGAAGGAGCGGGCCGACCGGGTGGTCATCAGCAGCAACGGCTGGCACGTCGAGCGGACGCTCGCGCTGTTCGAGAAGCACGGCAACAGCATCGGCATCCGCATCTCGATCGAGGGACTGCCGAAGGCCAACGATGACATCCGCGGCATGAAGGATGGCTTTGACCGCGCCCTGCGCATCCTCACGACCCTCAATCGGATGGGCATCGAGGACATCGGCTTCGGGCTGACCTTGCAGGACTACAACGTCAAGGACATGCTCGGGCTGTATCAGCTCGCCAAGATGATGGGCGTGGAGTTCGCCACTGCGGCGTTGCACAACTCCTTCTACTTCCACAAGATGGACAACCGCTTCGAGAAGCTGGACGATGCTATAGCCGCCCTGAAAGCTTTGTCCGAGGACCTGCTGGCCTCGAAGCGGCCCAAGAACTGGTTCCGCGCCTACTTCAACTACGGCCTGATGAACTACCTCCAGGGCAATCCCAGGCTCCTGCCCTGCCGGATGGCTCATGACGCCTTCTTCATCGATCCAAGCGGCGACATCCTGCCGTGCAACGCCATGGACAAGCCGATGCCCTTCGGCAACCTGGTCCGGCAGGAATGGGATGAGATCTGGTACAGCGAGGCGGCCGAGCGCGCCCGGGAGGCAGTCCGGAGCTGCGAGAAGCAGTGCTGGATGGTGGGTTCGGTGAGCCAGGAGATGAAGAAGCATATCCAGGTGCCGCTGAAGTGGATCCTGAAGCACAAGTTCCTGGGCAGGCCGATCGAGGTGCCGGCTCGCAACCCCGTGCACCCGCACGAGCTGTTCGGGACCGAGGGACCGCCGGCCTCGGAGACGATGCGGATCCACGAGCTGCGCCGAAGAGAGCGGCATGGAGACGAGCGTGTGAAGGAGCTCGAAGACTCAGGTCGCCTGCGTGTGTGATCCCACTGCCTGGAACCTGCAGCCGCGTGCTCCAGTTGAACGCGGCTGGTGAGGTCATGAGTTCGCGGGAAAGGCGACGAGAGCTCGTTGGAGGGACTGCCGCCGCATTGGCATTGCGGGCCATGGGAGCGGTCGTAGCCTTCGTCTTCAATGTTGCCCTGGCGCGGACACTTGGTGTCGACGGGACAGGCATCTATTACCTGTGCATTACCGTCGTTCTGCTAGCGAGCACCGTAAGCAGACTTGGCCTGGATCTACTCCTCCTGCGGACAGTCTCGGCGGCGATAGCAGGTGGTCGACCCGAAGACGGTGGTGCCACATACGTCAAGTGTAGGTGGCTAGTGTGCTTGGCCTCTGTAGCTGTAACAGTCATGATCTGGGCTGGTGGTTCGGCAATTGCCGTAGGCATTGGGAAGCCTGAGCTGGTCCAGCCGATTCTGATTGCCGCGCTGGCAATCCCGTGCCTGGCGATGCTGGTGCTGCACGTAGAAGCGATCAAGGGGCTCAAGAGGACGGCCGTTGGAGTCGGTCTTTGGAACTTCGCTTTTCCTGCTGCATGCTTGGCGTTTGTAGTGAGTTTCGCAGCGGTGTGGGGTGCCGTGGGTGCGACAGCCGGGTATGTCGTAGCAGCTGGGCTCGTGATGTTGGTGAGCATGTTCCTGTGGTCGCGTTATCAGGAAGCAGCAGGTCTCTGCAGCCATGAGGCGTTGCCGCCGACGCGGTCCCTGCTCCGCCAATCGGTGCCTATGCTGGTCGTGATTCTCGCTGGGCAGGGTGACGCCTGGCTCCCCTCCCTTGTACTGGGAGGATTTCGGCCATCTGCAGATGTGGGCGCCTTCAGTGTTGCGTGGAGGGTCTCCTTGTTGATGGCCTTTGGCCTCCTGGCGGTCAATGCCATCGCTGCGCCGACGTTCGCCGAACTCTGGCAGTCCAAGGACCTTCGCCGGCTTGCCGGTACGACACGAGATGTCCTCATTCTGTCGACGGCACTCGCTGTGGTGCCGGCCGTTGTGCTCAGCGCAGCTCCTGGTTGGGTGATGTCTTTCTTCGGCCCCGAGTTTCGTGGAGCCGCCAATACCCTGACAGTTATCAGTCTCGGGCAAGCAGTCAATGTTGCACTTGGTCCCTTGGGCTACTTGTTGATCATGTCAGGGCATGAGCGCTTGGTGCGGAACAACGCGGCAGTGTTCCTGCTGGTGAACCTCATGGTGTCCCTTGTCCTTGTACCGATCCTCGGCGCTCTGGGAGCCGCGGTGGCGACAGCGGCATCGTTGACTCTCCGAAACCTTGCTCTTCTGTATCTGGTGCGAACACGGCTTGGTATCCTGGTGCCCACGGCGAGGATCGCTACAGGCGTTGAGATGCGGCTACCCCCCGATCGGTGAGAGCAGAGCGCAGGAGGACAGGAAACTCCTTCGAAGGATGGTGCAGAACCAGGAGCAAACAGTGACGTCTGGTCAGGACGCAGGGCGGCGTGGCGACAAGACAGGGTCGGGCGCGGTCCTCCCGGAATGCGTGTTCATTGTAGGCAGCAGTCGCAGCGGCACAACGATGATGGCGCAGATGCTCGGTCGCCATCCGGCAATGTGTTACTTTTACGAGACACATTTTTTCGAGCATCTATGGGCAGGACTGGACCAGGAAGAACCTCTGGCGTATCGGGATGCGCGTGACCTTGTGGCCAGGTTGTATGCAGTGACGACCAGGACAATCCTGCGCGTGGGGCGGCACGAGGACTTCTACCCACAAGCGGAGGAGTTCCTGGGAGACTATGGCCATAAGCTGACACCGGCCAGGTTGTTCCTCAATTTCCTGCGCTCGGAGGCACAGGCCGCTGGCCGGCAGGTGCCGGTAGAGCAAACTCCACGAAATGTCTTCTATCTACAAGAGATTCTAGGGCTCTATCCAAACTGCAAGGTCATACATATGGTGCGCGATCCGAGAGCGGTCCTGCTTTCCAAGAAGTACATGTGGAGGCGTGCGCTACTCGGGCAGAGGAATATCCCTTGGCGGGAATGCGTGCGACAGTTGCTGAACTACCATCCAGTGACTGTGACCCTGCTGTGGCGGGCGGCTGTGCGGCAGTGTCTTTCTCTTGGGGACGACCCACGAGTCTTGACTGTACGTTACGAGGACGTTGTTGCTGATCCGCATGCGGCGCTAAGGGAAGTGTGTGACTTCTTGAACGTGCCGTTTGAGGCAACAATGTTGGAGATCCCGGTGGAAGGGTCATCGCTGGATCGTAATGATCCGACTGCATCCGGAGTTCAACGGACGAGCGTGGAGAAGTGGCGGCAGGGAGGATTGTCGCGGAGTGAGCGGTGGATTTGCGAGCGGCTTACATGCCGTGAGAGGGGGCGGTATGGGTTTGCGGAAGAAGCTGTGCGCCCTGCTATTCTTGGCGTCACCTTGATCATGCTGTGGTTCCCAGTGCACGCCGTGGTCGCGATGGGCCTGGCCCTGGCTAGGAATCGGAGAATCGGGGAGAGCTTGCGCCGGCGGCTTGGCAAGAGGTAAAGGAGCGCATGACTCGGCTGGCAAGGCAAGGCG
>CAYMFV010000047.1:0-12644 GCA_964389745.1 uncultured Planctomycetales bacterium
CGCCACCACCCTTCCGTGTAACCCGGCAGGGCCCGCACGTCGGAGGAGGGAGAGGTGAGGACGAGTCCGTGGGGATCCTCCGCCAGTGCCTGCACCGGGTGGCCAGCCGCATCCAGGGTCTCCCGCACCTGCTCCGGCGTCGCCCGGAGGGGGTTCACCCAGAGCACCGTGGGCAGGGGCCGGTTGCCGGCCTCGAGCCGGGCCAGGGTCCGCTCCTCCCCCACCTCCGCGAGCCAGCGCTGGACCAGCCAGTCGGGGTAGGAGAGGGCCACGGCGTGGTGGCCGGCCGGGTCGCTGGCCGGGTCCGGGAAAAGCGGGCGGTCGAAGACGAAGCTCCGCTCCCCGACCACGAGCCTGGCCGGATCCGGGGTCCGACAGGCCGGCTCCTCCTCCTGGACGCCGCGCTCCACCGCCCGGAGCACGGCGTTGGCGTAGCCCAGCGCCCGGTCCAGCCGGGGCCGGGCGGCCTCCAGGGTGCTGGCGTAGGCGGCGTAGACCGGAACGTGCTCCAGGAAGAAGCGCTGGTAGAGGGCCAGGCGCAGGGTCCAGAGCACCCGGGGCTCCACCGTGCGCCGGCTGCTGTAGGGCCGGAAGACCGCATCCAGGGTCCGGCGCCGGCGGATGACGCCGGCGAGCATCTCCCGGGCCAGGGACCGGTCCCGCCCCTCCAGGCCGGCCTGGTCGGCGGCGGCGGCGAAGCGACGTGTCGGGAAGGCCTGCCGGGCCAGGACCAGGTCCAGGACGACGCGGCGGGGCAGCACGCCCTTCTGCGCGGAGGGGGGGGAGGTGTTCATGTCGGCTGGACGGGGCCGCCGGGCCCGAGGACCTGCCCGGGGCGCAGGGGGCAGCCCCGGAGGAACTCGCCAGCGGCAAGGACCCGGCGGCCCGGGCGCTGGAGACGGGTGGCGCGGAAACCTCCCCGCCCGCAGGCCACGAGGAGCCCACCCTCCAGGTCGAGAATCGTACCCGGTTCCGGCGCGGGCACCCGGGCCGGCAGCTCCAGGGGCTCGCCGGCGTGGACCTTCAGGGGCTCGCCGTCGGGCAGCCGGGCCTCCGCCACCGGCCAGCCGGCCATGGCCCGGACCCGCCGGTCCACCTCGTTGGCAGAGACCGACCAGGTGATCCAGGCATCCTCCCGGCGCAGGCGCCGGCAGCGGGTGACCGCCGCCGGGTCCTGGGGCTCGCCGGGGGGCAGCGGTCCGTCCCCGATCTCGTCCAGGAACTCCGTGAGGAGGGCGGCGCCGAGCTCCGCCAGTCGACCGGCCAGCTCGGGAGCGGTCTCCCGGGGCCCCACAGGAGTCTCCCGCCGGGCCAGGACGGGTCCGGCATCCAGCTCGGGCACGACCCGCTGGAGGGTGTCGCCGGTGACCGGGTCCCCGGCCAGGAGGGCGGCCTGGATCGGGCTCGCCCCCCGCCAGCGTGGCAGGAGGGAGGCGTGCAGGTTGATGCAACCCTCCCGGGGTACCGCCAGGAACTCCGGGGAGAGGATCTGGCCGTAGGCGACGACGACCCCCAGGTCCGGTGCCAGGGCCCGGAAGGCGTCCAGGGCCTCCGATGTCGAGGCCCGCTCCGGCTGGAGGACCGGGAGGCCCCTCTCCCGGGCCACCGCCGCCATGGGGTTCGCCCGGGCCCGGCGACCGCGGCCCGCCGGCCGGTCGGGGGCGGTGATCAGGGCCACCGGCGGCTCCCGGCGCCCGAGCAGGGCCTCGAAGGAGGCCCAGGCGAAGGGCGGCGAGCCGAGAAAGACGATGCGCAGGACTACAGGTGGGGCTCGACCAGCTTCTTCAGGTCGTCGTAGCCCATGGCCCCGGTGTGCCGCGCCACCTCCTGACCGCCCTTGAAGACGATGAAGGTGGGGATGGCCATGACGCCGAGCTGGCCGGGGACGCCCGGATCCGTCTCGGTGTTGTGCTTCACCACCTTGAGGCGACCGGCGTACTCCTCGGCGAGACGGTCCACCGCCGGGGCCATGGCCCGGCAGGGACCGCACCAGGGAGCCCAGTAGTCCACCAGGACGGGCTGGTCGGACTTCAGGACCTCGGTCTCGAAGGTGGAGTCGTGGACTTCGAGGGCGTTCGACATGATGGGGCGGTGCCGGATGGCTGCCGGATTCTAGACCCCGGGCGTGGCGGGTTCCAGCCGCGGACCCCGGGAAGGGCGAAACAGGCCCCTCGGGGTGCTATTTCTCGGCCTTGGCGAAGTGCCCGGGGGGGTTAAGGATGTTGGGAGCCCCCGACCGGCTGGCCGCGGGCACGGACTGCACTCCCCTTGGACGGAGGACCACTGCCATGTCGCGACGGCTGATCCCGGTGGACGGCAACGAGGCCATCGCCTCGGTCGCCCATCGCACCAACGAGGTCATCGCCATCTACCCGATCACGCCCTCCTCTCCCATGGGGGAGCTGGCGGACGCCTGGTCGGCGGCGGGCCGGAAGAACATCTTCGGGACGGTGCCCGAGGTCATCGAGATGCAGAGCGAGGGGGGGGCCGCCGGCGCCCTCCACGGCGCCCTGCAGGCAGGCTCCCTGGCGACGACCTTCACCGCCTCCCAGGGCCTGCTCCTGATGATTCCCAACATGTACAAGATCGCCGGGGAGCTGACGCCGACGGTGATCCACGTCGCCGCCCGGACCGTCGCCACCCACGCCCTGTCGATCTTCGGCGACCACAGCGACGTCATGGCCACCCGGCCCTGCGGCTGGACGATGCTCGCCTCGGCCTCGGTCCAGGAGTCCCACGACATGGCCCTGGTGGCCCAGGCCCTCACCCTCCGCAGCCGGGTGCCCGTCCTGCACTTCATGGACGGCTTCCGCACCTCCCACGAGGTGAACTCCATCGCCGAGCTGACCGACGACGACCTCCGGGCCCTCCTCGACGAGAAGCTCATCCGGGAGCACCGGGAGCGGGCCATGAACCCGGACCGGCCGGTGCTGCGGGGCACCGCCCAGAACCCCGACGTCTTCTTCCAGGCCCGAGAGGCCTGCAACCCCTTCTACGAGGCGGTGCCCGGCATCCTCCAGGAGGTCCTGGAGCAGTTCGCCGCCCGCACCGGTCGCTGCTACCGGCCCTACGAGTACATGGGCGCTCCGGACGCCGAGCGGGTGGTGGTCCTGATGGGCTCGGGCGTCGGCGCCGCCCGGGAGGCCGTGGAGGCCCTGGTGGCCCGGGGCGAGAAGGTGGGCCTCCTCCAGGTCCGCCTCTTCCAGCCCTTCGCCGCCGGGACCTTCGCCGCCGCCCTCCCCGAGAGCGTCCGGCGGCTGGCCGTCCTCGACCGGACCAAGGAGCCCGGCGCCATGGGCGAACCCCTGCACCTGGCGGTCCTGGCGGCCCTGGACGAGGCCTGGGCCGGGCGGGCCCCGGGCCGGGAGCGGCCCCGGGTGGTGGGCGGCCGCTACGGCCTGTCCTCCAAGGAGTTCACCCCGGCGATGGTGGCCGGCGTCCTGGCGGAGCTCGAGAAGGAGGAGCCCCGAAACCACTTCACGGTCGGTATCGTCGACGACGTCACCGGCACCAGCCTGGAGTGGGATCCCGATTTCGACACCGAGCCCGACGACGTCACCCGGGCGGTCTTCTTCGGTCTGGGCAGCGACGGCACCGTCGGCGCCAACAAGAACTCGGTGAAGATCCTGTGCAACCACACGGATCTCCACGCCCAGGGCTACTTCGTGTACGACTCGAAGAAGGCCGGCGCGGTCACCGTCTCGCACCTGCGCTTCGGGCCCCGGCCCATCCACAGCACCTACCTCATCCGCCGGGCCGGCTTCGTCGCCTGCCACCAGTTCCAGTTCCTGGAGAAGCTGGACGTCCTGGAGCCGGCGGCCGAGGGGGCGACCTTCCTCCTCAACGCCCCCTACGGTCCCGACGAGATCTGGGAGCGGATCCCGGTGGAGGTGCAGGAGCAGATCCTCGCCAGGAAGCTGCGCTTCTTCGTGGTCGACGCCGGCAAGGTGGCCGCCGAGGCGGGCATGGGCAGCCGCATCAACACGGTGATGCAGACCTGCTTCTTCGCCTTGGCCGACATCCTGCCCGCCGAGGAGGCGGTCGGTTCCATCAAGGACGCCATCCGCGAGACCTACGGCAAGCTCGGCGAGACCGTCGTGCAGCGCAACTTCGCTGCCGTCGACGGTGCCCTGGCCGCCCTCCACGAGGTGCCGGTGCCCGGCGAGGCCCGGGGCGAGCTCCGCCGCCTGCCGCCGGTGCCCGAGGTGGCGCCGGACTTCGTGCAGCGGGTCACCGCCATCATGCTCGCCGGCAAGGGCGACCTGCTGCCGGTCAGCGCCCTGCCGCCGGACGGCACCTTCCCGGTCGGCACGGCCCGCTGGGAGAAGCGCTCCATCGCCCGGGAGATTCCCATCTGGGACCCGGCCATCTGCACCGAGTGCTCCCTCTGCGCCCTGGTCTGCCCCCACGCCGCCATCCGCATCAAGGCCTACGGCGAGGAGGTCCTGGCCGAGGCCCCCGCCGGTTTCAAGCACCGGCGCATCACCGGCAAGGGCTTCCCGGCGCCGCTCCTCACCGTCCAGGTGGCTCCCGACGACTGCACCGGCTGCGGCGTCTGCGTCGACGTCTGCCCGGCCCGGAGCAAGGAGGTGGCGAAGCACAAGGCCATCGACATGGAGTACAAGCTCGACCACCTCGAGCGGGAACGGGGGAGCTTCGACTTCTTCCTGCAGATCCCCGATCCGCCCCGGGTCGATCTGAACCCGGCGACGGTCAAGGGCAGCCAGCTCATGATGCCCCTCTTCGAGTTCTCCGGGGCCTGCGCCGGTTGCGGCGAGACGCCCTACGTGAAGCTCGCCAGCCAGCTCTTCGGCGACCGCATGCTGGTGGCCAACGCCACGGGCTGCTCCAGCATCTACGGCGGCAACCTGCCGACCACGCCCTGGACGGCCAACGCCGAAGGGCGCGGCCCGGCCTGGAACAACTCCCTCTTCGAGGACAACGCCGAGTTCGGCCTGGGCATGCGCCTGGCGGCGGACAAGCTCCGGGACCACGCCGTCGCCCTGCTCCAGTGCCTGGCCCACCACGTGGGCGAGAACCTGGCCGGGGCCATCCTCGCCTTCCAGGGGGGGGACGAGACGACCATCCGGGCACAACGGGAGCGCATCGCCCTGCTGCGCCAGCGCCTCGCCGACGTGGCCGAGCCGGCCGCCAGGGTACTCGACGGTATCGCCGACTGGCTGGTGCCCCGGAGCATCTGGATCATGGGCGGCGACGGCTGGGCCTACGACATCGGCTTCGGCGGCCTGGACCACGTCCTGGCCAGTGGCCGGGATGTCAACGTCCTGGTCCTGGACACCGGCGTCTACTCCAACACCGGCGGCCAGGCCTCCAAGGCCACGCCCCGGGCGGCGGTGGCCAAGTTCGCCGCCGGCGGCAAGCCCACCCGCCAGAAGGACCTGGGCATGATCGCCATGGCCTACGGCTCGGTGTACGTCGCCCAGGTGGCGATCGGGGCCAACCCGGCCCAGTGCATCCGCACCTTCCTGGAGGCGGAGGCCTACCCTGGCCCGTCCCTGATCATCGCCTACAGCCACTGCATCGCCCACGGCATCAACATGAGCACCTCCATGGGCCACCAGCGCGAAGCGGTGCAGGCCGGCTTCTGGCCCCTCTACCGCTTCGACCCGCGCCTGGCCCACGACGGCGGCCACCCCTTCCAGCTCGACAGCCGCAAGCCGAAGCTCTCCTTCGAGGACTTCGCCGCCAAGGAGGCGCGCTTCGCCATCCTCAAGCGGACTAGGCCCGAGGAGGCCGAGCGGCTCTTCCACCTCGCCCAGCGCGACATCGACGAGCGCTGGCGCTACTACCAGCAGCTCGCCGGCATCGAGCGGGACAACGCCGACATCGAGGAGCAGATCCAGGGATGAACGCCGACCTCTCCACCTCCTGGCTGGGCATCGGCCTGGGCAACCCGCTGGTCGCCGCGGCCTCGCCCCTGACCGGGGACCTCAACACCCTCCTCCGCCTCGAGGACACCGGCGTCGCCGCCGTGGTCCTGCCCTCTCTCTTCGAGGAGCAGGTCGAGCACGAGGAGGAGCAGGTGGCCCGGCTCCGGGACTACGGCTCCGAGAGTTTCGCCGAGGCCCTGGACTACTTTCCGGCCCTGGAGGACTACAACACCGGACCCGAGCACTACCTGGAGCTGGTGGGCAAGGCGAAGGAACGCCTCCAGGTGCCGGTCGTCGCCAGTCTCAACGGCCACACCGCCGGCGGCTGGGTCCGCTACGCCCGCCTCATCCAGGAGACCGGCGCCGATGCCCTGGAGCTGAACGCCTATTTCGTGCCCACCGACCCGGAGGCGACCGGCGAGCAGGTCGAGAGCCGCTACCTGGATCTGGTCCAGGCGGTCCGGGAGGCGGTGACCATCCCCCTGGCCGTGAAGATCGGCCCCATGTTCACCAGCCTGCCCAACATGGCGAGTCGTCTGGAGGGCGCCGGCGCCCAGGGCCTGGTCCTCTTCAACCGCTTCCTGGAACCGGACATCGATCTCGAGAACCTGAAGGTCGTGCCGCGCCTCCACTTCTCCCAGCGGGATGAGATGGGCATGCCACTGCGCTGGATCGCCATCCTCCGGGAGCACCTGGACATCTCCCTGGCCGCTACGAGCGGCGTCCACGACTCGGACACGGCCATGAAGATGATCCTGGCCGGCGCCGACGTGGTGATGCTCGCCTCGGTCCTCCTGCAGCGGGGCCCCGAGTACCTGGCGGCCATGCTCCAGGGCCTGTCCGAGTGGCTGGAGGAGCACGAGTACGCCTCGGTGGACCAGGCGAAGGGCAGCATGAGCCGGCGCAACTGCCCCGATGCCTCCGCCTTCGAGCGGGGCAACTACATGCGCGCCCTCACCTCGTACACCGGGGAGCCGATCTAGGCAGCGCCGGGGTCCTCACCCAGGGCCTCGATGTCGGCCAGGTCCTTGTGGCGCCCGAGGGCGCGCTTGTTCCGGATGTACTCCTCCCGACCCAGGAAGTACACGGCGACGTCGCCGTAGCGACCGGCCACCTTGCCGGCATCGGCTTCCTCCCAGGAGACGCCGGACAGGGACGTCAGGAGGTCCACCCGCACAGGCGCGACGCCCAGCTGCACGACGGTGTCGGGCGCAGTGAAGTCCTCCAGCGAGAGGTCCAGGCCCGGAAACCCGAAGTCCGCCAACGCCGCCAACACCCGGCGGGCATTCTCGGGCGTGGGACGGACCAGGATGTCCAGGTCGCCCGTGTACCGAGGGGCACCATGGAAGGCGAGGGCATAGGCCCCGACGATCACGTACTCAACGCCGTGGGCGTCGAATGACGCGAGCAACTCTCCGTAGTCGGGCTGTACCTCCATGCCACTGCCGCCGCAGGACCTCGACCGCCGAGAGCCGCTCCTCCGGGCTCCGGCCACGCCACCAGGCAAGCTCGCTGCCCGGGTCCTCCTCGTGGAGTGCCCGGCGCCGGACGACCTTCTCGATCACGGCTGCATTCTACCCGCCAGCACCTAGACTGGCGGGCATGCGCCAGGTCTCGTCCGTCGCCTGGCCGGTCGCCCTCCTGCTCCTCCTGTCCCTCCCGGCCTGCGGCTCGGGCGGGCCGCCGGGGAGTGGCGCCGGGACTCCCCCGGACGTGGCCGTCCTGGCCGCCGCCCTCCGGGCCGAGCTGCCCCGGAAGGCCGGGTTGGTCGTGGTCCTCGAGCCGGGCGGCGCCCTGCCGGAGCTCGACGGCCAGGACCTCGCCCGGCTCCTGCCCGCGGCGCCGCCGGAGGCCCTGGCGGCCTTCCGGGAGCGGAACCGGGAACCGGCTCGGACGCCGCAGGGCCTCGCCGGGGCCCTGGACCTGCCCCTCCGGACGGTTTCTCGCGCCGAGCTCGAGGCCCTGTTCACCGACGGCGGCTGGGACGCCTTCCAGAATCGCTTCCCCGGGGCCGGCGGTTACTTCCGGCTGACCCTCCCCGGCTACACCGCCGGCGCCCGGAGGGCGGTGGTCCACCTCTCCTGGACCTGCGGCGGGCTCTGCGGCCACGGCAAGCTCCTCCTTCTGGAACAGGACACCGAGGGCCGCTGGCGGGTCTCGGCCAGCGCCGTGACCTGGATCTCCTGACCCTCGCCCGGGCGAAGGAACACCTGGGCCCCGGTCGCGACGAGGAGCGCCCGTGACTACTGCACGGCCGTGACGACCAGGTTCGTCACGCGGAACATGTCCCGGAACTGCTCCACGCCCTGGATCCAGACGGGCATCCCGGCAACGGCTCCCCCAGGCACCCGGATGGAGGTCATGCCATTGCCCTGCCGGTCCAGGTCGAAGCGCAGGGGAACGGTGATGGGCGGCGACAGGTCGAGCACGATGCCGTGCTTGACCTGGGTGGGCCCGGCACCGGTCAGGGAGTAGCAGACGTGGATCGTCGCCTGGGAGCGGCCGCCGCTCACCGTGAGGGGAACCGTCTGGCCCGGGACGAGGGGATCCACGCTCAGGCGGGGCACGTCGTCGCCGGGGTCGTCCGGATCGGTCTCCCCGGCCCAGGGCTCGTGGGCCCCGTTGTGGTTGAGGTCCTCCTCGCCATCGACCAGCCCCCCCCCGTCGCTGTCGGCGGCCAGCGGGTCGGTGGTCGTCGCCACGTCCGTGTCCGGCTGATGGACCGTCGGGTCGGTGTCGCCAGAGACGAAGCGTCGGCCCAGCTCCGTGCCATCCTGCAGCAGGTCACCGTCGCTGTCGGCAGATGCAGGATCGGTCTCCCCCGGATCCTGCCGCCCGTTTCCATCCAGGTCCTCGTCTCCATCCGAGAGACCGTCCTCGTCGCTGTCCAGGTCGATCGGGTCCGTGGTCGAGGCCGGGTCGGCATCAGGTACGAAGACCGTTGGGTCGGTGCCACCGATACCCTGCGTAGGATCTCCCGGCCAGCCGCTGGTCCTCCCGAGCTCGGTGCCATCCTGGATTCCATCGCCGTCGGTGTCGGGTGCGAGGGGATCCAGGAAGGCCACGGGCTGTCCCGGGGCCTCCAGGAGTGCAGGATGCTGCCCGTGGTCCTCCTCGTCGTACCAGTTGCCCGGCTCCGGCGTGGCACGGCCGCCGAGAATGACGTAGTCCTCCGCGGGTGTCGCGGCGCTCGGCTCCCCGAGAGCCCACCGCGTGTAGGCAAGAGGTTCGCCCGAAGTCCAGGCGTAGCTCCCCTCCACCACTGCGTCGTGCAGGCCGATCCACATGCCGCTGGCCCAGGAGTAGTGCCCGAACGTGGCGTACAGCCAGTCGTTCTCGGCCGCGTCCCGCACCGTGGCCAGGTTGCCGCCCGCGGCCTGGGCCATGGACTCGGCGGCGCCAAAGCTGGTCGGACCCGTCGTCAGCCGGTACCAGCGGGCGTTGTTCGGTGACTGCAGCCAGCGCCGGTCGGTCCGGGCCGTGAGGACCTCCTCGCCATCCGAGAGACCATCGTCGTCGCTGTCCTGGTCCATGGGATCGGTGCCGAGCGTGATCTCCGTCTGGTCGTCGAGGCCGTCGCCGTCCGTGTCCGGCGCGACGCCGGTCACCCAGGTCACGTTCCCGATGAGGGTGCCTACCTGGTTCGCAACGCCATCGTCCCATGTGGTGATGCCGGAGCCCTCGTCGAAGTGGGCGAGGAGCACGGTGTTGGCATCCGACTGGAATGTGGTCTGGGGCTGGAAGTTGGCGGAGTAGCGGGCGACGTCGGAGATGCGGACCTCGTCGATGGCCCAGCCGTCTGCGTGGTCCCTGCCGATCTGTGTCGGTGGATCGCTGTTGATGATGTTGCAGGTAAGCCAACATGGCCCCGGTCCTCCGGCGTAGACCTCCTGCCCGTCGAGGAACTCCTTGTATGTTCCGTCGGCCCACCGCACGAAGGCGACATGATGCCACTTCCCATCCAGGGGAAAGACACCTGGGCCCGTCGCGACGAGAGGCCACGGGGACCCGGCGTAGATCGTGCCGATCCTCCCATCGCCGAAGACGACCAGTTCCTTGTCCTCCGCGGAGTTCTTGAACCGCACCGCGATGAAGACATGGAGCGGTGGCTGCGGCACGGCGTTCCGGACCCACCCCTCGATGGTCACCGTCTCCCCGGTGTTCATGATGGGGTGGTAGGGGAACTCCACGGTTCCGTCGTGGAACTCGACGGCCCAGTTGCCGCCCTGGGGGACCGGGCACGGGGTGGCCGCGAGGGTGGAAGCGAGCACCGGCAACGGCGTCGCCAGGAGAACGATACGGAGGGCGGTGTGCATGTCTGGCGACGCCCCGTCACACTCCCGGGCGTACCAAGGGAAGAGCCCATGGCCGGGGCGGTGTGACGGTTTCTCGCCCGGACGGGTCTCGCGAGCCCGTGGGCCCCTCGCCGGAAGAGTTCCGTGACCCGGGTCATCCCTCGCTCCCGCCACCTGGACCGTGTCCTTGCCCTCCTGGGCCGGTCGCCGGCGGTGGCCATCCTTGGAGCCCGGCAGGTGGGGAAGACGACCCTGGCCAAGGAGGTCCAGGCCCGCTTCCCCGGCCCCTCCCGGCGCTTCGACCTGGAGGATCCCGACGACCTGGCCCGGCTGGCGGAGCCGAAGCTGGCGCTCCGCTCCTGCCGGGGGCTGGTGGTCCTCGACGAGATCCAGCGCCGGCCGGACCTCTTCCCCGTCTTGCGGGTCCTGCTCGACCGTCCCGGCCCTCCGGCACGCTTCCTCATCCTCGGCAGCGCCTCCCCCGACCTCCTGCGCCAGAGCTCGGAGACCCTGGCCGGCCGCATCGCCTTCCACGGTCTCGGCGGCCTGGCGCTGGACGAGGTCGGTCCGGAGTACAGCGAGCGGCTCTGGCTGCGGGGCGGCTTCCCGCGCTCCTTCCTCGCCGGCGGCGACGAGGCGAGCGCCGACTGGCGCCGGGACTTCGTACGGACCTTCCTCGAGCGGGACATTCCCCAGCTCGGGTTCCGGATTCCCGCCACCACCCTCCACCGTTTCTGGAGCATGCTCGCCCACTACCACGGGCAGATCTGGCACGGTGCCGAGCTGGCGAGGGCCTTCGGCGTCGCCCAGACCACGGTGCGCCGCTACCTGGACGTCCTCACCGGTGCGCTTGTGGTACGCATCCTGCCCCCATGGCACGAGGACCTGGCGAAGCGCCAGGTCCGGTCGCCCAAGGTCTACATCGCCGACAGCGGTCTCCTCCACGGTCTCCTGGGCCTGGCGACCCTGGAGGACCTGGAGCGCCACCCCAAGGTCGGGGCCTCGTGGGAAGGCTTCGTCCTGGAGCAGCTCGTCGTCCGACTCGGCTGCCACCCAGAAGAGACCTGGTTCTGGGCGACGCATGCCGGCGCCGAGCTGGATCTCCTCGTCATCCGTGGCAACCGCAGGCTCGGCTTCGAGATCAAGCGCACGACGGCGCCCCGGGTCACGCCCGGCATGCGCTCGGCCCTGGCGAGCCTGCGCCTCGATCGCCTCGACGTGGTCCATGCCGGCGAGGAGACCTTCCCGCTCCGTGACGGCATCCGAGCCGTCGCCTTCCAGCGTCTCCTCCAGGACGTGGAGCCGCTGTGAGCGGCACCAGCCCCGCACCGCCTGGCCCGGCCACAGACCGGGAGACCGGCAGCGGGCTGGCCTCGCCCCGCCGACGAGCTAGGCGGGCACACCCACCAGCAGCAGGCACCAGGGCGAGGCACCGGGAGGCAGGCCGAGGAGACGGGCGAGCGCCAGGTCGTCGAAGGCACCAACGACGACGCTGCCAAGGCCCAGGGCGACGGCCTGGAGGGCGGAGTTCTCGACGGCGTGGCCCACCTCGAGGAGCACGTAGCGCTCGGCGCGCCCGCCGTAGCGGCTGGCCGTACGGGCGGTGACGGCGGCGAAGGCCAGGATGGCCGGCGCCCGGGCCACGCACTCCTGGTCCAGGGCGGCGGCGGCCAGGGCGGCCCTGTGTTCGCCAGGGCGCACCGCCTCCAGGGCATGTCTCGCAGGCCGGTAGCGGTAGATGCCCGGCTCCAGGCCCTCGACCGCGCCGACGACCAGGTAGATCTCCAGGGGGTAGGTCGCCCCGGCCGAGGGCGCTGCCCGCAGGCCGTCGGGGTGGGTCTGGCCCTGGGCGGACCAGAGGAGCTGGCCCGCTGTGGCCAGGCCCAGTGGCTGCTCCCGGAACTCCCGGATGGATCGGCGGCGGGCCAGGGCCTCCTCCAGCGAGATCCGACCTTCCGTGACAGGCGGCGGCAGGGTGATGGGCATGGGCAGGCCTTCTGGGGTTCGCCCCTACAGGTTCATAAGCCCTCCCCCACCGCGCCGGGCAGGGTGGCTGCCCCCGACCCTGGTCCGCCCGTCTCAAGAACGCGCCGCCAGAGCCGATGAGGAGAGGCCGACCGTCCGGTCCCGGTCCATGCCCGCCTCCCCATGTACCCGTCCTCCGACCTGATTGCCGCTCACACCTTTCCCCGCCTCCGACCCGCGGAGCTCGAGGAGCCGCCCGGTCCTCTCCGGGCGATCATCGCCGACGACGACCCGGTCCTGCGGCGCATCCTGGCCGCCATCCTCCAGGAACTCGGCTACCAGGCCGAGCTGGCCGGGGACGGGGAGGCCGCTCCCGCGCCCTGGGCCCCCCCCGCCGCCGACATGGTGCTCCCCGACCTGGCTATCGGCCAGCGCGCTGGCCTGGCCCTCGCGGAGCGCCCGTCCCGGGGCGTGCTCTTCCACCTCCGCGTCG
>CAYMFV010000048.1:0-12570 GCA_964389745.1 uncultured Planctomycetales bacterium
ATCGCCGACGAGGCGCACCGCAGCCAGTACGACTTCATCGACGGCTTCGCGCGGCATATGCGCGACGCCCTGCCGAACGCCTCGTTCATCGGCTTCACGGGCACTCCCATCGAGAAGGCCGATGCCAACACCCGGGCAGTGTTCGGCGACTACATCAGCGTGTACGACATCCAGCGGGCGGTCGAGGACGGCGCCACGGTGCCCATCTACTACGAAAGCCGCCTCGCCAAACTGGCACTGGACGAGACGGAGCGGCCCAGGATCGACCCGGACTTCGAGGAGGCGACCGAGGGCGAGGAGGTCCAGCGCAAGGAGAGGCTCAAGACGAAGTGGGCGCAGCTCGAGGCCGTGGTGGGGGCTCCGAAGAGGCTCGCGCTGGTGGCACGCGACATCGTCGAGCACTTCGAGAGGCGCCTGGAGGTCATGGACGGCAAGGCGATGGTCGTGTGCATGAGCCGCCGCATCTGCGTCGAACTCTACGACGAGATCGTGAAGCTCCGGCCGGAGTGGGCGAGCGAGGCGGACGATCAGGGCGCGATCAAGGTCGTGATGACCGGCTCGGCCTCCGATCCCCCGGCGTGGCAGCAGCACATCCGCAACAAGCAGCGGCGCGAGGCGCTGGCCAAGCGCTTCCGGGACCCAGCCGATCCGCTGCGCATGGTGATCGTGCGCGACATGTGGCTCACCGGCTTCGACTGCCCGAGCCTCCACACCATGTACGTGGACAAGCCTATGCGAGGCCATGGCCTGATGCAGGCGATCGCGCGGGTGAACCGGGTATTCCGGGACAAGCCCGGCGGCCTGGTGGTGGACTACATCGGCCTGGCCCCCGAGCTGAAGGCGGCACTGGCGACGTACACCGAAAGCGGCGGCACCGGGCGCACGGCCCTCGACCAGGACGAAGCCGTTTCCGTGATGCGGGAGAAGTACGAGATCTGCTGCGGGCTCTTCCATGGCTTCGACTGGTCGAAATGGACCACCGGCACCCCGGAGGAGCGGCTGGGGCTCCTGCCGGCGGCCCAGGAGCACATCCTCGCCCAGGAGAACGGCAAGGACCGTTGCATCCGGGCGGTCCGGGAACTCTCCCAGGCATTCGCCCTGGCGGTGCCCCACGACGAGGCGCTGCGCATCCGTGACGACGTGGCCTTCTTCCAGGCGGTGCAATCGGTGCTTGCCAAGCGCGCGCCAGCCGAGGCCCGCCCGGAGGAGGAACTCGATCAGGCCGTACGCCAGATCATCTCCCGCGCCGTCACCCCGGAAGGCGTCGTGGACATCTTCGCGGCCGCCGGCCTCGAGAGGCCCGATATCTCGATCCTGTCGGATGAGTTCCTGGCCGAGGTGCGCGGCATGCCCCAACGGAACCTGGCCGTGGAGCTGCTGCAGAAGCTGCTCAAGGGCGAAATCAAGACGCGGCGCCGCAAGAACGTCGTCCAGGCCCGCTCCTTCGCCGAGATGCTCGAGCAGACCATCCGCAAGTACCAGAACCGCGCCATCGAGGCGGCGCAGGTGATCGAGGAGCTGATCCAGCTCGCAAAGGAAATGCGCGACGCGAACGCGCGCGGCGAGAAGCTCGGCCTCTCAGAGGAGGAGCTCGCTTTCTACGACGCCCTTGAGACCAACGACAGCGCCGTCAAGGTTCTAGGCGACGAAACGCTGCGCGGCATCGCCCGCGAGCTGGTCGAGACCGTGCGTAGCAACGTGACCATCGACTGGACGCTGCGCGAGAACGTGCGGGCCAGGCTGCGTGTGCTGGTGAAGCGCATTCTGCGCAAGCACGGCTATCCGCCCGACAAGCAGGAAAAGGCGACGCAGACCGTGCTGGAGCAGGCGGCGCTGCTGTCCGAAGTCTGGGCCACAGCGTGAGGACATCTGACCATGGCGAAAGCTGAAGTAACCGTCGAAGAACTCGTGGCCATGATCGAGCGCGGCGAGCTCCGGCTGCCCGAGATGCAGCGCCGTTACGTCTGGCCCTCGACTCGGGTGCGCGATCTCCTGGACTCCCTGTACCGGGGCTATCCCTCCGGTACAATCCTGCTCTGGGAAACCGACGAGGCTGTGCCCCTCCAGGAGTTCGCGGTCGAGCAGCAGGAGAACCCGCGCCAAACTAGGCGCCTCCTCCTCGACGGTCAGCAGCGTCTCACCTCGCTCTCGGCAGTGATCCGCGGCAAGCCCGTCGTTGTAAGGGGCCGCCGGAAGCCGATCGAGCTGCTCTTCAATCTCGAGCACCCTGAGGAGCTGGCCGTCGTGACGGAGGTCAACGAGGAGGGGAAGGACGAGGACGAGCAGGCGCTCATGGAGGACGAGGTGGATTCGAGGGAGGACGAGCTGCAGAAGCGGTTCGATCGGATGACCTTCGTGGTCGCGACGAGAAAGCTCGAGCAGCTGCCCCATTGGGTAAAGGTCTCCGCGGTCTTCAAAAGCGACAGCGACCGCCCGTTCCTGAAGCGCGCAGGTATCAGCGATCTCGACGATCCCCGGGCCGAGAAGTACAGCCAGCGACTGGCGCGGCTGAGGGCGGTGCGAAGGTACGTGTACCGCATCGACATCTTGGAGCGATCTCTATCGTATGACGAGGTGACCGAGATCTTCGTCCGGGTCAACTCGCTCGGGGCCAAGCTGCGGAGCTCCGACCTGGCACTCGCCCAGATTACTGCGAAGTGGCATGGTGCCCTGAAGACCTTCGAGACGTTCCAGGAAGAGTGCCGCAAGGCCGGTTTCGATCTCGACCTGGGCCTCCATCTGAAGAACCTCGTTGCCTTCGCAACGGGCCAGTCGCGATTTCACACCGTGGGGGGCCTTACAGTCGAGACCCTCCAGCGCGCCTGGAGGGAATGCGTGCCCGGAATGGAGTTCGCCCTCAACTTCGTCAAGAGCAACGCGGGTATCGGTAGCTCCGTGCTCCTCTCATCGCCCTTCTTGCTCATTACGCTTGGCTACTACGGGCACAAGCGGGACTACCAGCTTGGGGATGGGGAAGCGGCGCAACTCCGTGACTGGGTGCTGATCGCCAATGCTAAGGGGCGCTACTCGCGAGGCTCGAGCGAGACTGTCCTCGACCAGGACCTCGCGGTTCTGCGCCAGGGCGGAGGGGCGCCCGAGCTGATCGACCGCTTGCGCTTGCAGGTGGGCCGGCTCGACATCGCACCCGAGGAGCTGAAAGGGCGCAACCAGCGCAGCGCCCTCTTTAAGACGATGTTCCTGGCCTTTCGGTCCGGTGGGGCCCGGGACTGGCACTCGAATCTCACCATTGCCTTGGGGCATCGGGGCGCTCAACACCGCCTTCAGTTCCACCACATCTTCCCGAAGGCTGTCTTGAAGGGCATCTACACAGCGCGCGAGGCCGACGACATTGCCAACCTGGCCTTCGTCGGTGGCAAGACGAACCGCCAGATCGGCGACAAGGCGCCAAGCCAGTACTTCCCGAAGCTGATTGAGAAATCGGGCCTGGCGCCGTTTCAGGCGCAGTGTATCCCCACGCGGGACCACCTCCTGGAGATCGGCGCCTACAAGGCCTTCCTCGCGGAACGGCGTCGCCTCATCGCGGAGCGGCTAAACGAGTTCCTTGGAGTCGGCCAATGACGATCGGCAAGTACCAGAACCGCGCGATCGAGGCCGCCCAGGTGATCGAGGAGCTTATCTGGCTCGCCCGGGTGCTGGTCGAGACCGTGCGCAGCAGCGTCACCAGCGACTGGCCGCTGCGCGAGAACGTCCGCGTAAGGCTGCGCGTGCTCGTGAAGCGCATCCCGCGCAAGCACGGCTACCCGCCCGACATGCAGGAGAAGGCGACGCAAACCGTCTTGGAGCATGCGGAGGTACTATCGGACAGCTGGGCCGCGAGGTGAGAGGACTCGGAGGCGGGCAAGCTCGTGGCAGCTCTGCAAAGCCTTCTCCTCGCATGTACCGTTGTCGGATGATGACTGCGTCTGACGCTGACCGTCCCGCTGGAGTCCTGCGCATAACTCCACGAGGGCTCCTGGATGCTGCAAAGTATGTGCGTGAGCGGTTTGCGGCTCTCGGCATCACCGTCCCAGCAGGCGGTCGCCTCGGCATCGCTGAGAAACGTGTCATGCATGCTATGCGGTTGGCGAACGCCATTCGGCCTGATGACGTTGACAATCTCCGCAGACTCACAGCTGCGCATTGGACGGTCTACGAGATGGATGTCATCGCCAGGGCTGGACATGTACCCTTCACATGGCGGCATCAGATCCAGACAGCGCTCGGAGGCGCGGAACTGGAAGAAGACGACAAGAACACAGGATCCAGGAACCTGCTTTTCGAGATCTTCGTAGCGGCCGTCCTGTCCGCGTGTGATTTTGTCGTGCGCCCACGTGAGCCCGACCTTCAGGTGTGGATTGCAACCAATTGGACGAGTGTGGCATGCAAGAGGATCGCGTCGCCGCGGAAGATCCGGCGCAGGATCAAAGAGGCTGTCGACCAGATTGGGCGTTGCGGCCGCCCGGGCATTGTTGCCTGCAACCTCGATCGTGTCCTGCTAGAGACAGCTGTTGGTGGGCTTGCTGAGCGCGTTTCCTCCCGGCGTCAGCGGACTGTTCCGGAACTGTCTCGATCTGATGACGAGCTGTGGGGATCCGACCTCGTGATGGGGCGCGTGACATTCGGCCGTGATGCCAGGTGGGATTTCTCTGAAGCGAAACCGACTCTAGCCTTGGAGATGTTCTTCCAGGTTCAGCCAACGAGCACCAAGCAGGATGATCTGTTGGTGTTGGATCTCTTGTGGCGTGCGTGGGAGCATCGAGCTCTCCCGAGGTTTGTAGGGCTGTAGAGCCGGCGGGACCCGACCAGCAGCAGGTCCTCCCTCCCTCCCAGGCTCCTCGAGACCGCCCAGCGCATCCTCCAGCCAGAGCCATCAGGGCGGCACGGGCCGCTACGCCCGCACCGCCTCGTCCTCCAGCGCCTCCAGCACCAACCCCTCGCCGTCCCCGGCGACGTCCACCTTCACGCCCGCGGCGCCCTCGAGCTCGCCGGCCAGGATCTTCTCGGCCAGGGGCGTGACGATGCTGCGCTCGATGAGGCGCTTCAGCGGGCGGGCGCCGAAGTCGGGGTCGTAGCCGTGCTCGGCCAGCCAGCCGCGGGCCGCGTCGGTCACCTGCAGGGCGAGCTGGTGGCTCTCCATGAGCCGGTGCTCGACGCGCCGGAGCTGGATGTCCACGATGCCCTCCAGCACCTCCTGCGACAGCGGCTTGAACACGACCACCTCGTCCAGCCGGTTCAGGAACTCCGGCCGGAAGTGCTGGCGCAGGGCCTCCCGGTACCGCTTCTCGTACTCCTCGCCGTCCGCGCCCCGGGGCACGCCCAGCGCCCCGCCCAGGTTCGAAGTCATGATGAGGATCGCGTTGCGGAAGTCCGCCACCCGGCCCTGGCTGTCGGTCAGCCGGCCGTCGTCCAGCACCTGGAGGAGCGTGTTGAACACGTCCGGGTGCGCCTTCTCGATCTCGTCGAGCAGGATGACCGCATACGGGTGCCGCCGCACGGCCTCCGTGAGCTGGCCACCCTCCTCGTGCCCGATGTAGCCCGGAGGCGCCCCCACGAGGCGCGACACGGTGTGCCGCTCCTGGTACTCGCTCATGTCCAGGCGCACCATGGCCGAAGGGTCCCCGAAGAGCTCCGTCGCCAGCGCCTTGGACAGCTCGGTCTTGCCGACCCCCGTCGGCCCCAGGAACACGAAGGAGCCCAGGGGCCGGTTCTCGTCCTGCAGGCCCGCCCGGGCCCGGCGGACGATGTCGGCCACCGCCTTCAGGGCGTGGTCCTGGCCGACCACGTGGCGGCGCAGGCGCTCCTCCAGGTGCAGGAGCTTCTGCCGCTCGGTCTCCACCAGCCGGTCCACCGGGATGCCGGTCCACGAGGCCACCACCTTCGCGATCTCCTCGGGCCCGACCACCTCCCGGAGCAGGGGCCGGTCCTTCTGCAGCTCCTGCAGCTCCTCCTCCGCCTCGGCGATCCTCCGCTCCCGCTCCGGGATCTCGCCGTAGCGGATCCGCGCCACCTCCTCGAGGCGACCCTCCCGCTCGAGCTGCTGGCTCCGGGTCCGCAGCTCCTCGATCTCGCCCTTCCGGGCCTGGATGCGCTCGATGACCTGCTTCTCGTTCTGCCAGCGGGCCCGGAGCGCCTGGGCCTCCTCCTCCAGGGCGGCCAGGGTCTCGTCCAGCTTCTGGAGCTTGGCCCTGGCGTCGTCCCCCCCCTCGGCCTCCAGGGCGGCCCGTTCGATCTGGTGCTGGCGGATGCGCCGCTCGAGCGCGTCCAGCTCCGCCGGCATGGAGTCCAGCTCCAGCCGCATCCGGCTCGCCGCCTCGTCCACGGCATCGATGGCCTTGTCCGGCAGCCGCCGGTCAGGGATGTAGCGCTTCGTCAGCCGCGCCGCCGCCACCAGGGCCGCGTCGCTGATCTTCACGCCGTGGTGGACCTCGTAGCGCTCCTGGAGCCCCCGCAGGATCGCCACCGTCTCCGCCTCGCTCGGCTCCTCGATGCGCACCGGCTGGAAGCGCCGCTCCAGGGCCGCGTCCTTCTCGACGTGCTTGCGGTACTCGTCCACCGTGGTGGCGCCGATACAGCGCAGCTCGCCCCGGGCCAGGGCCGGCTTGAGGAGGTTGCCGGCGTCCACCGCTCCCTCCGCCGCGCCCGCGCCGACCACCGTGTGCAGCTCGTCGATGAAGAGCACGATCTCGCCGGCGGCCTGCTGGACCTCGTTCAGCACCGCCTTGAGGCGTTCCTCGAACTCGCCCCGGTACTTGGCCCCGGCGAGGAGCGCCCCCATGTCCAGGGCCAGGACCCGCTTGCCCTTGAGCCCCGCGGGCACGTCCCCCTCGACGATGCGCCGGGCCAGGCCCTCCACCACCGCCGTCTTGCCCACCCCCGGGTCGCCGATGAGCACCGGGTTGTTCTTGGTCCGCCGGCACAGGATCTGCATCACCCGGCGGATCTCCTCGTCCCGGCCGATGACCGGGTCCAGCTTGCCCTCCCGGGCCCGGGCCGTCAGGTCGGTGGCGAAGCGCTCCAGGGCCCGGTCCTTGGACTCCGGATCCTCGTCCGTCACGTGCCGGCCGGCCCGGAGCTCCTCCAGGGCTTCCCGCAGGACCTCCGGCTTCGCCCCGGACTCCTGGAGCGAGTGCCCCAGCGGCGTGTCGCCCGCCACCAGGGCGATGAGGACGTGCTCCGTGGACAGGTACTCGTCCCCCCGGTCCCTGCGGACGACGTCCGCCGCGTCCAGGAGGTTCAGGGTCTCCCGGTCCAGCTCGGTCCGCCCGGCGCCCTCCACCCGGGGCAGCCGCCCCAGGGCCTCCTCGGCCAGGGAGCGGCCCAGGGCGGGCGCCACCCCGGCCTTGGTGAGCAGGGCCGGCACCAGCCCCTCCGCCTGGTCCAGGAGGGCCAGGAGCAGGTGGGCGGGCACGAGGAAACGGTGCCTCCGCTCCCGGGCGATGCGCTCCGCGGCCTGGAAGGCCTCCCGGGTCTTCACGGTCCAGCGGTCGGGCTGCATCATGGCACCGGGGCTTTGCAAGCGTTGTGCCAGCCCGCGCGACCCCCGTCCCCCGGGCGAGCGGGGCCGCCGTGGGGAAGAATCCCCGGCCGACTGCCAGAATGGCGGCCCCGGGTGCCAGGGAGCAGGCGCGGCCGGGCGCCCTCCCGCGCGGTGCCGGAAGGCCTCTACACTGGCCCCGGAGGTCTGGAATGCTTCTCGGATCCAAGATTGCGGGCCCCTGGCGCCTCGGGGCCCTCGCCCTGCTGCTCCTCGCCGGCTGCTCCCGGTCCTATCCCCCGGGAAGCCCGGAACGGGCGATCGACGACGCCCTCGACCGGCTCGATGCCATCGCCACCCACCACCTCGTCCGGGACGGGCTGGCGGTGCGCGTCGGCCGGCTGCTGCGCGAAGGAGGGTCCTCGGAGGAGCTGCAGGCCGCCCTGGCCCCCATGCGCAAGAGCGTCGAGGCGTGGCTGGCGGAGGAGCCGCTGCTCGAGCTGCTGCGCCAGGACGCCACCTGGGACGACGAGCGCGCGGCGGCGCAGGTCGTGGCCCACATGGTGAGCCTGCCCGTCCGGTCCTGGACGATCGAGGTGACGCCCGGCGCCCGCCCGGACACGGTGGACGCCCGGGTCCACATCCGGCCGACCGGATTCATGCCGACCCGCTATCGCCTCGCCCTGGGCAGGGATCCCGAGGGGGCATGGCACCTGACCGGGATCCCCGAGATGCAGGCCGGGGCCCGCTAGCTCCGGCCAGCACTGCCATGGGACGCTCCTCCCGGCTCCTCCCCCTGCTGTTCCTGCTGCTGGTCGTGCTGCTCTGCCTCCGGGTCCTGCGCCAGGTCCCGGCGGGGGACCGGCCGCCTGCCGGACGTGCACCCGGGGAAGCAGCAGCGGCCGGCGGCCCAGCCAGGGCGGGGCCGGACGACCCGCTCCCACCGAGGACGGACCTCGCCGGCACCGCGGCTCCCGAGCCGGACTCCGCCCCGGACTTCTCCCCGGACTCCGCCCCGGCGGACCCGGAGGCCCTGGCCGACCACCTCTGGAAGACCTGGCTCCGCCAGGGCGCCACCCCCGAGGCCCTGTTCGCCCTCCTGGAGGGCCTCGGGGACCGCCTGCCACCCGACGCCTTCGTGGCCACCTGGCTGGAGATGCTCGCCCGGGCCCGGGGCCGGCCGGAACTGGCCGATCTTCTCCGCCTGGGGCTCGTCGCCGTCCCGGCCCGGGACGTGGCCACGGTGGACGCCCTGGCCCGGGCCTGGCGGCCGGACGGGGGCCGGGCCGCGACCGGCGAGGGCGGGGAGGCCATCCTCCTGGCCCTGGGCAACGTCCCCCCCGGGGAGCCCGGGCTCCGGGAGGTGGCTCGCTTCCACCTCCGGGCCCTCCTGCCCCGGCTGCCCCCCGAGGCCCCCGTCCTCCGCCGCCAGGCCCTCGCCTCCATGGCCGTCCTGGCGGAGGACCCCCTGGAAGGACTCACCACGGGAGCGGCCCTCCTCCCCGCACCCACGATCCAGGACGTGGAGTCCTTCGACGTCCTCCTCCAGGCCTGGGTGGAGACCGGCCACCTCACCGCCGCCGACCGCCAGGCCGGTCTCGCCTTCCTCCGGGAGAGCTGGCCGGATACGGTGGCCGAGGCCGAGGCCGCCGGCATCCTGGCCCCGGCTGGCGGCGACTGATCCCCCCGGGCCGGCCCCGGCCCGTGGTCCCACGCCCATGGACCTCCTCTGGAACGCCCTCCTGACCCTGGCCGGGCTCCTGGGCCTGGCCCTGGTGCCCTTCGGCCTCCCCGGGAACTGGGTCCTCGCCGCCGCCGCCGCAGGGGGCGCCTGGCTCCACGGCAACCTCCTCCTCCTCGGCGTCTCCCTCGCCGCCGCCGTCCTGGCCGAGGTCCTGGAGTTCGGCCTGGGCATCCGCCACGCCCGCCGCCACGGGGCCGGCAAGGCGGGAATGTGGGGGGCAGTCCTCGGCAGCATCGCCGGGGCGATCCTCGGCACCCCCCTCCTGCCGGTCCTCGGCACCCTCCTCGGGGCCATGGCCGGCGCCCTGGCCGGGGCCTTCCTCCTGGAGGTGGCCCTGGCCCGGCGGGCGAGCGGCGCCGCCCTCCGGGCCGGCTGGGGGGCCGCCCTGGGCACCTTCCTGGGCCGGGCCGCCAAGGTCGGCCTGGCCTGCTTCCAGCTCGCCTGGCTGGTGGCGGCCTTGTGGCTCGGCGGCTCCCCCGGCGGCGGCGGGACTCCCTAGAATGTGCGGACGCGCTCGGGTCGCCCGGTGCGTAGAGAAACCTCGATGTTGTACTCCTCCATCCTCCTCCTTGCCCTGCCGGGTCTCTTCGCCCCGCAGCAGGACCCCGCCCCGGACGCGCCGGCCGTCCAGACCGTGGGCGACCTGGCCCGGCACCTCGGCACCTTCGGCGCGAAGCCCTTCCGGTGCAGCCTCGCGGTCCAGGCCCAGGCCCCGGACGGCGACTTCGAGGGCCACGGCACCCTGGCCTGGGCCGACGGCCGGCACTTCGCCCTGGACTTCACCGGCACGGCCGAGGGCCAGGACCCCGTCAGCCTCAAGCTGGTGGCCGACGGCGACTTCCTCTACTTCGAGGGCGGCGGACCGGCCGGAGCCGGCGTCCAGGTGATGAAGGTGGACGCCAGCCTCCTGGACAAGCTTCCCGGCTTGCTGGGTGGCAATGCCCTCGCCGGCCCCGGCAGCGGCACGAACCCGGCGGACGCCTGGAAGGCCCTCTCCGGCGTCGCCATCGCCTCCGAGAAGGCCGACGACGGCCGCCGCTTCCGGCTCACCCTGGACTCCTCCGTCCTCGAGACCATGGGCGAGGAGAAGATGGACCTGAGCCTGGACCTGGACGGCGCCCACAGCTTCCCGACCCGCCTGGAGGTGGGGGACGGCGAGAAGACCCTCTTCACCCTCTCAACCGCCGAGCTGGTCTTCCCCAAGTCCTTCCCGGAGGACCGCTTCACCTACACCGCCCCGGAAGGCGTCATGGTCCAGGACATGACCCCCATCTTCCAGATGATGCTCCAGCAGATGGAGCAGCAGGCCGGCGACGGGGACGCCGACTTCTGAACCACCCATGCCCCGCTCCAGCCTCTTCCTGGTCACCGTTCTCCTCGCGGCCCCGCTCCTGCCTCTCCGCGCCCAGGACCCGCCGGTCATCCGCAAGGGGTCGCCGAACCGGGACCCGGGCATCGTGGCCATGGAGTGGCTGGAGCGGATGGACCGTCTGTCCGGCAAGCCCGTGGAGCTGGATCAGTTCATGGAGGGCTCGGTCATCGGGGCCCGCCTGGAGGGCAGCGGGCACTTCGTCTACGCCGACGAGGGGCGCTTCCGCTCCACCATGTCCATCTCCATGCAGTTCCAGGGCCAGTCCGAGCCCCGGGTGCAGTCCATGCTCATGGTGGGGGACGGGGAGACCATCTGGACCGAGCTCCGGGATACCTTCCTGAAGGTCCCCCTGGTGAACAAGATGCCCCTGCGCCTCCTTTCCCAGGCGGGCCGGATGCCGGGCGTCGGCTTCGGCGGTGGCAAGGTGCACCCCATCGCCCAGATCCGCTCGGTGGCAGACATGGTGGTCCTGGACGACATCCAGGAGCACGACGGCGTCGTCGTCCTCAAGGGGGCGTTCACCGAGGCCGCCAAGTGGAAGCTCGGGGAGCAGTTCTTCGGCCTCGAGGTGAAGACCCTGACCCTGGCCCTGGATGCGGAGACCGGCTTCCCGAGGTCGGTGCGGGTGGACGGCGCCGAGGACCTCTACCTGGAGTACCGCTACACCCGGGTCGTCCACCCGAAGGTGGAGGACCTCGACACCCGGCAGTTCCAGTACGAGCCTCCGGAGAACGCCGAGGTCCGGGACCTGGAGAAGGTCATGCAGGGCAACCGGCAGCCTCCGGCGGGCGGCGGCTAGGACTGGCCTGCGGCCCCCAGGCGGCCGCCAGGGCCAGGACGATGGCCAGGGGTGCCACCTGGAGCAGGAGGCGCCCCAGGGTGAGGTGCATCAGCGTCGCCACCGGGTCCTGGCCCTCGGGAACCGCCGGGCTCTGCCAGGCGGTGACGAGCAGGGCCACGAGGTAGGCGACGAGCTGACCGAAGAGGACCAGGAGGCCGAGGCGCAGGGGGGGGCGGAGGGCCGCCCGGCTGCCCAGGAGGAGGAGCGCCGGCACGGCCAGCCAGGTGAGGTGCCAGTTCCGCCAGCGGAGGGCCTCGCCCAGGAAGGCGGCCAGGACCCCGGGCAGGCGGGCGAGGCCCGCCTGGAGGGCGTCCAGGTGGAGCCGGGCGGGGTAGTTCTCGTCCAGGGCAGGGAAGGCCTGGCTGCGCAGCCCCCAGAGGAGGAGCCAGAGGCCGAGACCCAGGAGGCCGGCGGTCAGGGCGGCGGGCAGACGCCGCGGCCGGGCGTCCAGGAGCAGGCCCAGGGGAAGGAGGAGGAGGAGGGGCAGGCCCTCGTTCTTGGTCAGGGCCGCGCAGCCCAGGAGGAGGCCCGTCTCCAGGAGGGCGGGCCGGCGCCCGGCGGCGGCGTCCATGGCGGCCAGGGTGGCCCCGAGGAGGAAGGCCGCCAGGGGGACGTCGGCCATGGCCGAGAAGGCGCCCGCCCCCGGGGGATCCTGGTCCAGCCAGGCCAGGAGGGGCAGGGTGGCGAGCCAGAAGGCGCCGATGGCGGCCGGGAGGGGACCCGTGCGGCGGCGCAGGAAGCCGTGGGCCAGGAGGACCGCCGCCACGGCGAACCAGGGGAAGAGGGCCGAGGCCAGCCGCTCGTCGAAGCGACCGGTGAGCAGGGCCGGCAGCGCCGCCACGCAGGAGACCAGGGGCGGGTAGCGCTGGTGGGTGAACCAGAAGTGGGGGTCGGTGGAGACCGGCCCGCCCAGGGTGCCCTCCAGGGCCAGGACCCGGGTCTTGAACATCCACCGGGTCAGGGCGTCGAACTGGTAGGGCGGGCGGATCCAGCCGCTCCGGACCAGGAGGAACAGGCTGAGAGCGGTGCCGGCGAGGAGGAGGCCGGCCAGGAGGCGGCCGGCGTGGCCCGGGGGCGCGCCGGGCACCGGCGGCGGGGGCGGGGGGGGGGGGGGAGGGCGGCGGCGGAGCCGGAGCAGG
>CAYMFV010000049.1:0-12438 GCA_964389745.1 uncultured Planctomycetales bacterium
GCCCGAGCTCCGCCGGCCAGGGGGGGGCCGGCTCGCCCGCGGCCCGGGCGGCGCTCACCGCCCGGCGCCACTCCAGGTAGCGGAGCACCGCTTCTCGCAGTCCCGGCTGCCGCAGCTTGGCGGCGAAGTCGTGGACCGGAACCTCGGCCCGCTCACCCACCGGCATGGCGGCGCAGGAGCTCGGCCAGGAGGGCCTGGCGTTGGACCAGGCCCTCGTCGGGGGCCAGGGGGGCCCGGGCGACGGCGACCCGACGCAGAAAGTCGGCCACGTTCTCTTCCATGGGGTCGGGGGCCGCCACCTGGTCCCGGCCGGAGAGGAAGTGGAAGCGGTAGCCGGGCTCGAGGATGCGGCGGTGGCACTCCCGATCGTCCAGAGCATAGCCGGCCGGCCGGGGGCGCCCGGGCGCGGCCTCCAGGCAAAGGACCTCGCACTCCAGGAGCCGGCTCCCGGCCCGCCAGCGGAACTCCAGGCGACCGGCCACCCCGTCCGGCCCGTCCGTCTCCGGGAAGCGCACCGCCTCGAGGGTGGCGGGTCCAGGGGCGACTGCCTGGAGAAGGCTCAGGGGATGGGAGAGGACCTCCAGCCAGCGGGCCCGGCCCCGGATCGCCGGGGCCAGCCACATGCGGAAGCGCCGCACGGCGCCCGTGTCCAGGTCCGGGTGCAGGCGCCGGAAGGAGGCCAGGGTCCGGACCCACTGGCAGTTCTCGGCCAGGACCCGGCCGGCGCCGGCGAAGGCCCGGACCAGGGAGCGGGTCCGGGCCACCTGGGCCGGACCGGCGCCCGGGCCGTCCTCGGGCCCGGCCAGGAGCGGCTTCTCGCAGAGGACGTGGAGGCCCGCCTCCAGGGCCGCCTGCAACCAGGGCAGGTGGGTGCCGGCCGGGGAGGCAACCACCAGGGCGTCCAGGGGCTCCTCTGCCAGGACCTCCGCCAGGGAGGTGGCCGCCCGGAGCTCCAGACCCTCCCGGGCCAGGTCATCCCGGGCGGCGGCGGCGGTCTCCGGGGTGGTCCCGAGGACCGCCACCACCCGGCGCCGGCGCTCCGGCACTGCCTGGCCAGGAAGGGGCCGGTGCCGTGACGCACCCGCCGGGCCCCCACCACCGCCAGCCGCAGCCCGTCCGCCGGTCCCGCCGCCACGGCTCAGCCCTCCAGGGGCGGCTGGGGCTCTCCCAGGAGGGCTGCCAGGCGCAGGAGCCCCACCTCGGTCTTCATGTCCGGAATGCGCCCGTCCCGGCAGCGGCGGATGGCCTCGGCCAGCTCCAGGACCACCACCCGGCTGCCCTCCTCCATGGCCGAGCCGTCGCCGGCGGCATGCCCCAGGGCCTCGGGGCCGGACAGCCGGGCCACCCGGAACGCCACCTTCTCGTCGGCGGCGCCGGGGGTCGGGAAGACGGCGGCGCCCAGGGGCAGGAAGGCCTCGGGCGGAAGCACCACCCCGGCCTCCTCCCGTGCCTCGAGGGCGGCCCGGCGGGCGACTCCGGCCTCCCCCCGGTCCCCGGCCTCCAGGAGGCCAGCCACCAGCTCCACCAGGGCCAGGGGGGCCTCGGGGTCGGGCTGGGGCAGCTCCTTGCGCCGGCGCAGCCAGACCGCCGGCCGCACCCCCTCCTTCAGGACCACCCGAGGCCGGCCGTCGGGCCCCGGAAACCACAGGACCACCGCCACCGCGTCGGTGCAGCGGCGACTGACCACGTCGCAGTCGTACACCGGGGAGGGGCTGCCGTCCTCGTAGCGGTGCCGGACCCGGAGCCGCCGGATCCGGAGGAAGCCCTCGTCGGGCCGGCTCGCCGCCGTCCGATCCTCCACCACCTCCAGGGAGACGGGCCGCATCGGGGCTAGGCTATAGCCGGCCATGGGGGCTGCCCACAAGATCCTGGACCGGGAGGAGCTGGCCGGCCGCGTGGCGGCGGCGCGGGCCGCGGGCCGCCGGGTGGTCCTCTGCAACGGCGTCTTCGACCTGCTGCACGTCGGCCACACCCGCCTCCTGGCCGCGGCCCGGGCGGCCGGCGACCTCCTGGTCGTGGCCGTGAACGACGACGCCTCCGCCGCCCGCCTGAAGGGCCCCGGACGTCCCCTGGTGCCTGCCGCCGAGCGGGCCGAGGTCCTGGCGGCCCTGGCGGCCGTGGACTACGTGACCGTCTACCCCGAGGACACCGCCGCCGCGACCCTGCGTCTCCTGGCACCGGCCATCCACGCCAAGGGCGAGGACTACGACCCCGAGGCCATTCCCGAGGAGGAGCGGCAGGCCGCTGCGGCGGTCGGGGCCCGTCTCCTCCTCCTGGGCGGCCCCAAGGCCGGCAGCTCCAGCGCCCTGGCCGCCCTCCTGGCCGGCAACTGAAAGGCCCTCCCTCCTCCAGCCCCATGCGCCCGGCCCCCGGCGAGACCCTCCTCGTGCGCCTGCCCAATCCCCTGGGCGACGCGGTGGCGGCCACCGCCCTGCTCCGCGTCCTCCGGGACGGCCTGCCCGGGGTGCGCCTGGCAGCGGCCGGCCCGGCGCCCCTGGCGGAGCTCCTGGCCGGGCACCCCTGCCTGGACCTCTTCCTGCCCCTCCCCCCCCCGGCGCGCCGGGGGATGGCCGCCCCGGTCCGGGAAGCCCGGGTCCTCCGCCGGGCCGGCGCCGGCACCGTCCTCCTGCTCCCCAACTCCTGGTCCTCGGTGCTGGCTGCCCGGCTGGCAGGGATCCCCCGCCGGGTCGGAAGGGCCATGCGCGGCCGGGGCGGGCTCCTGACCCGACGCCTGCCGCCGATCCACTCCCCCCGGCCCATGGACGGCCTCTACCTGGAGTTCGCCGGCGCCCTGGGCCTCGCCGCCGACGAGCCGGCCGGGCCCGTCCTGGGGGTGACGGAGGAGGAGGAGACCCGGGCCGACCGGCGTCTCGAGGCCGCCCGGGTGACCGGCGCCCGGCCACCTTGGCTGGCGGTGGCCCCTGGCGCCGCCTTCGGGCCCAGCAAGGTCTACCCCCCCCACCTCCTGGCCGAGGTCCTGGTCCTCCTCCGCCAGCGGGCGGACCTGGTGCCGATCCTCCTGGGCTCGCCGGCCGAGGTGCCCCTCATGGAGGACCTGGCCCGGCGGGTTGGTCCGCCCCTGGTCGCCACCCACGGGGACCCGGCCGGCCTGGGCGAGATGAAGGCCCTCCTCCGCCGTGCCCGGCTGCTCCTGACCATGGACACCGGTGCCCGGCCGATGGCGGCTGCCCTGGAGGTGCCCCAGGTCGTCCTCTACGGGCCCACAGACCCCCGCTGGAGCGCCTTCGCCCGGGAGGCCTGCCGGCCCCTGGGACCGGCGCCGGTGGCCGACTGTGCTCCCTGCCACCTGGCCCGCTGCCCTACCGACCAGCGCTGCCTGGCCGCCATCCCCCCGGAAGTGGTGGTGGCGGCCTGTCTGGAACTCCTCGCCACCGGCGATCCGGGCAGAAAGGAGACCAGGAGCCCCCCGGCGGGGACCCCCGGCTGACCGGTGGTGGGCCGTACTGGACTCGAACCAGTGACTTCCACCGTGTGAAGATGGCGCTCTAGCCGACTGAGCTAACGGCCCAAGGGGCGGCATTTTAATGCTCCCCCGGCCGGCGCAAGCCCCTTCCTGGAGCTGGGGGCACGGAGCGTCGACGGAGGTGCCGGAACCCGGCCATGCAGATCCGCCTGCTCACCTGGAACATCCACAAGTGCATCGGCATGGACCGGCGCTTCGACCCGGACCGGGTGGCGGAGGTCATCCGCCACCACCAGCCCGACGTCCTCCTGCTCCAGGAGGTGGACCGGGGCGTGCCCCGCTCCCGGCGCCTGGCCCTGGACCTCTTCCTGGCCGAGGCGACGGGCTACCCCTTCCACGCCTGGCAGGGCACCCATCATCTCACCGAAGGTGCCTACGGCAACGCCGTCCTCTCCCGCTTCCCGATCCGCCGCAAGCGCACCCTCGACCTGACCGTCGGCCGGCGCAAGCGCCGGGGCTGCCTGTACGTGCGCCTCAAGCTCCCGGGCCACTACAAGGACCTGCACGTCCTCAACTGGCACCTGGGGCTCTCGGCGGCCGAGCGCAGCCGGCAGGTCGAACGCCTGCTCCGGGCCGGCACGGTGCGCAAGCTCAAGCCCACGGACCGGGTGATCCTCGGCGGCGACACCAACGACTGGCGCAACCGCCTGTTCCTCTACGCCGGCCTCAAGGCGGCGGGCTTCCACGCCTGGAGCGAGCACGGCCGCCGCCGCCACGTGCACACCTATCCGAGCATGGCTCCGGTGGGTGCCCTGGACAAGTTCTTCTGGCGCGGCCCCCTGTACCGGCCCCACCTGCACCGCAGCCGCCTGGCCCTGGCCCGGGTGGCCAGCGACCACCTGCCTCTGCTGGCGGAGTTCAGCCTGACCTGAGCACCCTTAGGGTGGGTCCATACATCCAGGTGTCCAGGAAGGCCCCCGCACCTGCATCCAGATAGTGTCCGCCTCCTGCCTGATGAGTCGCTTCAGTCCCCTGATCTCTGCCTCCCACTCCCCGATCCGCTTGATCGAAGCCGACAGACGCGCTCCCAAGTCGGATCCCCTCACAGCCGCTCGAGCCTGCTGAAAAACGCGCGCGCTTCCGGCCGTCGGCTTGCATCCAGGCTCATCCTCGAGGAACGCTCTCTTGTGCTTGCATCCCTTCGCCCAAAGGCCTGCAGGACAGTTACACCACACTACCCATTGCTCTTGCTCCTCGATTACCTTGACTGTGTACTCGACTCCAGGTTGGGAGGAACTCGCGAACTTCATCTCGTATGTCATGCTTCACCGCGCAACATGTGACATAGCTGCTCCTCGTCGATGATACTGACTCCCAGGTCCTTGGCCTTGGCAAGCTTGGACCCAGGCTTCTCTCCGGCCAGGAGATACGACGTCTTCGAGCTTACAGCGCTCGCAACACGTCCACCCGCCTCCTCGATCGCCTTGACCACGTCACTTCTGGGCTTCGACAGAGTCCCTGTGATCACCACCGTTTTGCCCGCCAGGGCCCCAGATCTACGCGGGCGTCGCTCTGGACACAAGGGCGTTGGCTTGACACCAAGAGCCTTCATGGCGTTAAGAGAGTCAATGTTCGCCTTGGTTCCAAAGAACAGCGCGATGGTGGAACCTAGAACCTGTCCAACCCCATTGATTGCCTGGAATCGGCTAAGTGCTAGAGAGGAGAGGATGGCGATCTGCCAAGCACTCGTAGGCCGTACATCATCGGACCAGTCCTGGCGGTCCAGGAAACCCTCCACCCCTTCTCTGACAGCAGGTTCAAGGTCCGGTCCATCCAGGATCTCAGCCAACGAGGAAAGGTCTTCTAGCTCCCCCAAGTCGTGCTCAATGCTCTCAGCAACTTCGCAGACACTGCTCCTGAAATCCAGGCCCGGTCCTTCAGACAACCTTGAAGGTCTGGTTCGGATACGAGCCCGCCTCAATGCGTCTTCGAGACGGACACGATTTGCATAACCCTTGAACGGTCGCAGGAAGTTCTTCAGCCAGAACTCCTCTAGTCTACGAGCGGCGTGGCCAAGCAAGCCCTCCGTTCGCCGAACCCTGGCCACATAGCTAGCCAAACGTGCCATTCGCTCCAGTCGCTCGATAGACCCCACGGCAAGGGCTATCTCCCTCGCCGTCTCCTTGCCAACTCCTTCAATTCCTAGGGCGAACAAGAAGACATCCAGCGGCGCAGTCTTTGCAGCCTCAATCTGCTGGATCAACTCCTGGGCCGACTTCTCGGCCCACCTCTCGAGCCCAATGATCCGTTCCTTGTTGAGACGAAAGACATCCTCGACCGTACGCAACAAGCCTGCCCTGAAGAACTGAGCCACAGATCTGGGGCCTAGGCCTTCGATGCGGAGGGCCTCGCGGGAGGCCATGTGGAGGATTCGCCTCTCAACCTGGGCCGGGCAGTCGATGCGGACACACACCAGGTACTCACCCTGCTCGGCTACATCGCCTTCGCAGGCCGGGCAGGACCCGGGCATGCGGAACACCCGCTCCTTGCCGGTTCGGGCCTCGGGGATGGGGCCCACGACCTGGGGGATCACGTCGCCGGCCCGGCGCACCACGACCCGGTCGCCGATGCGGATGTCCCGATCCCGGATGTAGGCGGCGTTGTGCAGGGTGGCGTGGCGGACGGTGACGCCACCGACCCGCACCGGCTCGAGGACGGCCCGGGGCGTGAGGCGGCCGGTGCGGCCCACCTGGACCTCGATGTCCAGGAGGGTGGTCGTCTCCTCCCGGGGAGCGAACTTGTAGGCGCAGGCCCAGCGGGGCGTCCGGGCCCTGCTACCCAGGAGCTCCCGCAGAGCCAGGGAGTCCACCTTGGCGACGATGCCGTCCATTTCAAAGTCGGCACCGTCCCGGCGGGCCTCCAGCTCGTCGTGGAAGGCGACGATCTCCTCCGGGGTCCGGGCCAGGGTGCGCCAGGGACTCACCGGAAAGCCCCAGGCGGCCAGGGTCTCGACGGCCTCGCTGTGGGTGGGCGGCATGTCGGGCTCCCAGCGGGCCGCCTCCCAGGCCACGAAGCGCAGCCCCCGGCGGGCCACCACCGCCGGGTCCAGGCGCTTGAGGGTGCCGGCGGCGGCGTTCCGGGGGTTGGCGAAGGGGGAACCGCCGGCCGCCACGAGCTCCTCGTTCACCTCCTCGAAGCGGGACACGGGGAGCATCACCTCGCCCCGGACCTCCAGCAGCCGGGGCCAAGGCCTGCCCCCCCCCTCGAGGAGGCGGAGGGGGATGTCCCGGACGGCCCGGAGGTTGCCGGTGATGTCCTCGCCGGTGGTGCCGTCGCCCCGGGTGACGCCCCGGACCAGGCGGCCGTCCTCGTAGAGGAGGCTGGTGGAGACGCCGTCCCACTTCGGCTCGCAGGCGTAGCTCGGCTCCTCCTCGGTCTTCCCGGCCAGGAAGCGCAGCACCCGCTCGTGGAACTCCTGGACCTCCCCGGGGCCGAAGAGACTCTCGATGGAGATCATCGGCACGGCGTGCCGGACCCGGGCGAAGCCCGTCCCCTCGGGCACCGGGGCCCCCACCCGCTGGCTCGGGCTCTCCGGCAGGATCCAGTCGGGATGGGCAGCCTCGATCTCCTGGAGGCGACGGAACTCGCGGTCGTACTCGGCGTCGGAGACCAGGGGTCGGCCGAGGACGTAGTAGGCGTGGTCGTACTCCAGGAGCCGGCGGACTAGCTCCTCGTAGTCCCGGCGCGTCGCCGCCCCCCCCTTCCGGGGCGTCCCCCGGCGGCGGGCGGCGCTCATGGAACGAGGCCGGCCTCGGCCAGGAGCTGGTCCAGGGTGCGTTCCACGAACTCCCCGGTACCGGCGGAGAAGAGCACCGCCAGGCCGGGGGCCGCCAGCTCCCGGAGGCGCTGGAGGGTCTCCCGGGGAATCGCCGGCAGGGGGCCGCCAGTGGGCGAGTAGAGGCCGATCCGGGCCACCCGGCGCATGCCCTGGACCCGGCCGGCGGCCAGGGCGTTGGCGACCGGGTCCTGGTCCAGGGCCGGATCCGCGTACTGGAGGAGGCAGCCGAGGAAGACCCGGCCATCGTCGGCCTTGGCCGTGGCGCCGGCCACCGGCCCCCGCAGCGCCCGGGAGGTGGCGGCCGCCTGCTCGGCCACGGCGATGAGGTTCCGATCGTCCATGACCGGAGCAGGATAGCCCGGCCCGGCCCCGGACCTCACTCGTCGTCACCGCCGCCGTTCCCCGGGACCTCGGCGGTGGCCGGGGCCGGCCGGTAGCCGGCGAAGGGCACCCGGTTCAGGAGCCGGCGCAGGCCGGTGGTCGGGTCCTCCCGCTCCTCGGGGACGCACAGCACCACGGCCCGGCGCCCCTCCAGGTCCGGGGCCTCGATGACGGCCGGGCCGCTGACGTCGAAACCCAGGACCCGGAGGACGTACTTCAGGCGGGGCAGGCCCCGGTCGGTCCAGTGAAGGGAGTCCCAGGCGGCGGTGCGGCCGATGAAGTCGCCTTCGGCCACCTCCCAGCGCAGGCCCCAGCGGGTGTGGCCCGAAGGGCTCCGGCTGACCCGGACCTCGGCCACCCGGCAGAGGTACTCGCCCTCGGGGACGGCCCGGAGGTCGTCGATGTCGTCGATGCGGGAGAAGTCCAGTTCCATGCCTCTTGCAGCCTCCTCCCCAAGGACGGACCGGGCGGGGGAGGTTACGCTTGCTCGCCTTGCCGAGCCCTCCCTTGGAGCCCATGCGGAACCCTCGCCTGCTTGCTGCCACCGCCCTCCTGGTCCTGGCCACGGGTCTGCCCCTGGCCGCCGCCCCACCCCCCTCCCCCCAGGAGGAGGCCCCTGCCGGCCTCACCCAGGCCATCGACCAGGGCGCCGGCTGGGTCGTGGAGAAGCTGGACTACGTCCTCTTCGCCCCCCTCTACAAGTCCGCGGACGGCACCGAGATTCCCCTGGTCCTGGCCTGGCTCCTCCTGGGCGCCGTCTTCTTCACCTTCCGGATGGGCTTCATCAACCTCCGGGGCTTCGGCCACGCCCTGCGGGTGACCCGGGGGCGCTACGACAACCCCGACGACGAGGGCGAGGTGAGCCACTTCCAGGCCCTGGCCTCGGCCCTGTCGGCGACCGTGGGCCTGGGCAACATCGCCGGCGTAGCCATCGCCGTGAGCACCGGCGGCCCCGGCGCGGTCTTCTGGATGGTGGTGGCCGGTCTCCTGGGCATGTCCTCCAAATTCACCGAGTGCACCCTGGGCCAGATGTACCGGGAGACCCGACCCGATGGCCGGGTGATGGGCGGAGCCATGTTCTACCTGTCCAAGGGCCTGGGCGAGCTCGGCGTGCCACGCCTCGGCAAGGTCCTCGGCGTCCTCTTCGCCATCTTCTGCATCGGCGGCTCCTTCGGCGGCGGCAACACCTTCCAGGTCAACCAGTCCCTCCTCGCCCTGGACGCCGCCACCGGCGGCCACATCCCGGTCCTGGAGTATCGCTGGGTGTACGGCCTGGTGATGGCCGTCCTGGTGGGCATCGTCATCATCGGCGGGATCAAGCGCATCGCGGCCACCGCCGAGAAGATCGTGCCCTTCATGTGCGGGCTCTACGTCCTGGCCTGCCTCTACGTCCTTCTCGCCCACTTCGACCACATCCCGGGCGCCTTCGGCGCCATCTTCCGGGAGGCCTTCACCGCCGATGCCGCCTTCGGCGGCTTCCTCGGCGTCCTGGTCACCGGTTTCCGCCGGGCCGCCTTCTCCAACGAGGCCGGCATCGGCTCGGCGGCCATCGCCCACTCGGCGGCCCGGACCGAGTACCCGGTCCGGGAGGGCATCGTCGCCCTCCTCGAGCCCTTCATCGACACGGTGGTGGTCTGCACCATGACCGGTCTGGTGATCGTCATCACCGGCGCCTACGCGAACCCGGACTACCAGTTCTACATCCAGAACGACCAGGGCGCCGCCCTGACCGCAAAGGCCTTCGAGGGGGTCATCTCCTGGTTCCCCTACGTCCTGGCAGTGGCCGTCTTCCTCTTCGCCTACTCGACCATCATCTCCTGGTCCTACTACGGGGAGCGCTGCTGGGCCTACCTCTTCGGCGACGGCTCCTCCATGGTCTACCGGCTCCTGGCGGTCCTCTTCGTCTTCCTGGGGAGCATCATCACGGCCACCAACATCCTCAACTTCGGGGACATGATGATCTTCTCCATGGCCTTCCCGAACATCCTCGGCGTGCTGCTCCTGTCCGGAAAGGTGCGCCGGGCCCTCGACGACTACTGGGAGAAGTTGCGCCGGGGGGAGCTCCAGACCTACAAGTAGGGTCGTGACGGCCGGCTCCCCCCTCCTGCCCCTGCTGCTCCTCGGCGGGGGCGGGACTGCCGCCGGCCTGGCCGACCCGGAGCTGCCCTACGACCTCAACCCCTTCGGCTCCGTCTTCGCGGCGGTCACCTGGGCCATCCTCCTGGCGGTGAACCTCTGGTGCCTGACCCGCCTGGTCCGCCGCCGCCCTCAAGCCCCGTCGACGGGGGCCGATGAGGGAGACACGGCGGAGGACGAGGCCGCCGCCGACGCTCCATCCGACGCCATGCCCGACACCGCCCCCTCGCCCATCCCGGCCACCAGGCTGGCGGAGCTCGAGGAGCTCTTCGGCGACCCGAGCGAGGTTGCCGCCCTCTTCCTGGACTTCCTCTCCGTCCTGCCGGAGCGCCTGGACGGCATCCGGGAGGGCCTGGCCGCCGGCGACCCCGCCCGGGTGGACCGGGCCGCCCACGCCCTCAAGGGAAGCTGTGCCAACCTGGGCGCCCAGGCGGTCCGGGCGGCGGCCCTGGCCGTCGAGGAGTGCGCCCGCCGGGGGGACCTGGAAGGCGCCTCCCGGGAGCTCCCGCGCCTGGAGGCCGCCCTGGCGGATCTCCAGGCCTGGATCCGGGAGCAGGGTTTCCTGGGGGACTGACCTCCGCCTCCCCCATTATCCTGGCCGGGCCATGGTCCGGTCCCGCAGACGCCCCGGCGCCGGCCCCCTCGGGCCGACCCTCCTGCTCCTCCTTCCGGCGCTCCTCCTCCCGGCCTGCGCCGCCCGGGTCCGCCGGCCGGTCTTCCTGCCGGCCACGGGCCAGGCCGCCCTCCTCGACCAGGCTGGTGCCCCGCTGGCCTGGCTCCAGGCCTCCATCCTGACGGCCACCTTCCCCGTGGCCCCAGGCGCCAGCGAGGGCGAGGTGCAGGTGGCGGTACGCCTGCAGAACACCGGTGCCGGCGGCACCCTGGAGGTCCAACCCGGGACCTTCCGGCTGTTCACGGCCGACCTCCAGCCCCTGCCCGCCGCCCGTCTCCTGGAGGGCCCGGAGGAGCGTCGCCTGGCCCCGGAGGAGGAGGTTCGCTGGGTCCTCTCCTTCCCGGTCCCGGCGCCCGCGGCCGGCGCCGAGCCCCCGGACTCCCGGAGCCTCCTGCTGGAATGGCAGGTCCGGGACCAGGAGGGTCGTACCACCCGGGGCACGCTGCCCTTCACCGCCCGGCCCCGGCGGCCCCGGGCCTGGCCCTGGACCTGGAGTGCCTGGCCGCCGCCGCCCTGGTACCACTACGGCTACGGCTACGCGACCTGGCCACCCTACGGGTGGTACTGGTAGCACCACCCGGCCCGGCGCCCTGCCCCGGGGCTCAGCGCTCCGCCTCGTCCAGGATCTGGAAGCGGACGGGGACCACGACGACATCCGGCACCGGGGCTCCTGCGGCATCCCGGCCGGGCTGGAACCGCCAGCTCCGGACCGCCTCCAGGGCCGCCTCGTCCAGGATCCGGTGGCCGCAGCCCTCTGCCAGGGCCACCGCCAGCACCCGGCCGTCCGCCCCCACCCGGACCTGGACCCGGACCACCCCCTCCCAGCCCCGGCGCCGGGCCAGGCGGGGATAACGCGGTGCCGGAGCCTCCACCAGGACGGCGCCCGTCGCCACGCCAGCCCGGGCCGGGGCGGCGGCCGGAGCCGGCGGCGGGGGCACCGAGGCCGGGGCGGCGGGAGGGGCCGGCGGGCGGAGGGCCGCGGCCTCTGGGGGCTCCTCCGGCACCGGTTCTGGCACATGTCGGAGGAAGGCCCGGAAGAGGGGGCGAGCCGGGGTGGCGGGCGCCGCCAGCCAGGCCGCATCGGCCGGCGGCAGGGGCTGGAGGGCCGGCTCTGGCGGCGCCGGGGCCCAGTCCTCCCTCCGGAGTCTCGGAAACGGTCGCGGGGTGGCGGCCGGGGCCGGGGGCCGTCCGAAGGCCAGGACCGGAGCCGGGTGCCGGGCCGGCCCGTCCAAGGCTCCAAGCCAACCCCACCCGGCCACACCCACCAGGGCGTGGACGCACAGGGAGAGGAGCCAGGAACGGGTGGCGGGCATCGGCGACCGGCAGGGGGGAGGTGCGGGCCGGGGAAGTATTGTGCAAACGGCGTTCCCGGCACCCGGGTTCAGGGGTTCCCGGCGCCGGGAGTCACGGTGCTCCGGGTCCGGGACCACGTTGACACCGTCCCCCGGCATGCCTAGCGTCCCGTCCTGGCCGGCCCGGTCCCCGGCCCATCCCCAACAACCTGCCAAGGAGGTAGCCCTGTGAAACGTCTGCTGATCCTGGTTCCCTTGCTCCTGCTCCTCAGTCTGGGCGCCTGCGCTGCTGGCCCCCACCAGCTTCAGCGCTCGGTGGACGACTGGGACCAGAAGCTCTACGTCGAAAACCCGCTCCTGGACGGCGTGCTCTGGGTCATCCCGGTGTTCCCGCTGCTCAACCTGGGTGCGGCCGTCGGCGACTTCGTGATCGTGGACGCCTGGTACTTCTGGTCCCAGGACGTCTGGGATGGCAAGGGCACGGCCTTCAAGCACTTCGACGTGGCGCCCACCGACGGCACCATGGAGAGCCTGCTCATCAACGGCAGCAAGTTCCTGGAGAAGAAGTAGGACGAGACCGGGGACTACGGGCCTTCGGGCTCGCTACCCTGCGGCGGCTGTTGACGATGGAACTCCTGGAGCTCCAGGAGGATGCCATCGTCCAGCCGCCGCACCACATAGCCGACCTCCGGGG